>NZ_JBHJZS010000040.1:0-26803 GCF_042271185.1 Microbacterium sp. NPDC055910 | reverse complement strand
GGATGCCACCACGCGGCATCCGCCCCCGCTTCTGCCCCTCCGACGACGACGACGAAGGACGATTGTGACCGCGACGGATACCACCGGAACGAGGGCCGCCGCCCCCGCTCCGGCGAGGCCACCCCGAGTGATCTCGTTCTCCCATCGGCTGAGCCGCTGGGACCTGAAGATCTCGCCCTACCTGTACATCTCGCCGTTCTTCATCATGTTCGCGATCGTCGGGCTGTTCCCGATCGCCTACACCGCCGTCATCTCGTTCATGGACTGGGATCTCGTGCGCAACTCCGGCGAGTTCGTCGGGTTCGACCAGTACGTCTGGATCCTCACGCAGCCGCACTTCTGGACGGCGATGCGCAACACGTTCAGCATCTTCCTGCTGTCCTCGATCCCGCAGCTCATCCTCGCCGTCTTCATCGCGGCCGTGCTCGATCGCAACATCCGCGCGAAGACGTTCTGGCGCATGAGCGTGCTTGTGCCTTTCGTCGTCGCCCCCGTCGCCGTCGGCCTCATCTTCAACGCGATCTTCGCCGACCAGTCGGGCCTGGCGAACTCGTGGCTCGGCACGATCGGCATCTCGGCGATCCCGTGGCACGTCGATCCGTTCTGGAGCCACGTCGCGATCGCGACGATGGTCAACTACCGCTGGACCGGCTACAACGCTCTCATCCTGCTCGCGGCGATGCAGGCCGTGAACCGCGACTACTACGAGGCGGCCACCGTCGACGGTGCCGGTCCGATCCGCCAGTTCTTCAGCATCACGCTCCCCTCGCTCAAGCCGACCCTCATCTTCGTCATCATCACGTCGACGATCGGGGGGCTGCAGATCTTCGACGAACCGCGCGTGTTCGACCAGTTCGGTCGCGGCGGAGCGGGTCAGCAGTGGCTCACGGTCACCCTGTATCTCTATGACATCGGCTGGGGGCAGTGGAACTTCGGCCGCGCGGCGGCGATGGCGTGGATCCTGTTCCTCGTCATCCTGCTCATCGGACTCGTGAACCTGCTCGTCACGCGCACCCTGCTGCGCGATGAGGGGCTGCGCTCCGAACTCACCAAACGACAACTGCGCGAACGCGCGCGAGAAGCGAAGAAGAACGTGGGGGCCCGGTCATGAGCACTCTCGGCACACCCACCCCGCTCGCCGTCGTGGAAGAGGGCATCCCGAACGCCCGCAGGCGACGCCGCGGCGCGAAGACGACGCGCATCCGCGGAGCGCGGCCGGGCTTCTGGGCGTACGCGACGCTCGGGGTCGTGTTCCTCTCGGCGATCTTCCCGCTCTACTGGTCGTTCATCATCGGCTCGGGCGACGCGACGACGCTGCGTCAGCCGTTCCCGTGGATCCCGGGCGGCAACTTCATCGACAACGCCATCTCGGTCGTCACCAATCCGGCCGTGAACTTCTGGGGCGCCCTGTGGAACTCCATCTACAGCTCGTTCCTCATCGCCGCTGCCGTCGTGATCACCTCGACCCTCGCCGGGTGGGCGTTCGCGAAGCTGCGGTTCCACGGCGGTGCGGGCCTGCTCGTCTTCGTCGTCGCGACGATGGCCGTGCCGCAGCAGCTCGGCGTCGTGCCGCTGTACATCCTGTTCTCCGAGCTCGGCTGGACGGGTGAGATCGGCGCGATCATCATCCCCGCCCTCACGAGCGCCTTCGGCGTGTTCTGGATGACGCAGTACCTGCGCCAGGCCGTGCCGAACGAGCTCATCGAGGCCGCGCGCGTCGACGGCGCGACGATGTTCCGCACATTCCTCACGGTGGGTCTGCCCGCCGCGCGCCCGGCCGCCGCGATGCTGTTCCTCTTCACCTTCGTCGGTGCGTGGAACAACTTCTTCTGGCCGTTCATCGTGCTCGACCGCCAGAACCCGACCCTGCCCGTGGCGCTGTCGCTCCTGCAGTCCAACTACTTCGTCGACTACTCCGTCGTGCTCGCCGGCGTCGTGCTCGCCACCATCCCGCTCCTGCTGCTGTTCATCTTCGCGGGCAAGCAGCTCGTGAGCGGCATCATGGCCGGCGCCGTGAAGGGATAGCCCACCGTGACCACCGCAGAAAGATTGGATCCCGTTCGCATGACCGCGTCCGCGTCTCGCCCGTTCCCGACGGACTTCTTGTTCGGAGCGGCCACCGCTGCTTACCAGATCGAGGGCGCCGCCTTCGAAGACGGCCGCCAGGCCTCGATCTGGGACACCTTCAGCCGAGTCCCCGGCGCCGTCGTCGACGCCGACAACGGCGACGTGGCGTGCGACCACTACCACCGGTACGCCGACGACGTGGCGCTCATGCAGCGCATGGGCTTGCAGACCTACCGGTTCTCGACGTCGTGGGCCCGCGTCGCCCCCGACGGTGCCACCTTCAACCCGAAGGGCCTCGATTTCTATTCGCGCCTCGTCGATGAGCTGCTCGGCGCCGGCATCCTGCCCTGGCTGACGCTCTATCACTGGGATCTGCCGCAGGCGCTGCAGGACCGCGGCGGCTGGGCCGCACGCGAGACGAGCGAGCGGTTCGTCGACTACGCGCTCGCGATGCACGACACGCTCGGCGACCGGGTCGGGGTGTGGACGACCCTCAACGAACCGTGGTGCTCGTCGTTCCTGTCGTACACGGCGGGTGCCCACGCGCCCGGGCACCGCAGCGTCGAAGAGGGACTGCTCGCCTCCCACCACCTGCTGCTCGGACACGGGCTCGCCCTTCGCGAGCTGCGCGCCCGCGACGCATCGCTCGACCTCGGCATCACGCTCAATCTCACGGTGGCGGATGCCGCTGACCCGGCCGACGCCCGTGACGTCGATGCCGCCCGTCGCATCGACGGGCAGTTCAACCGGTGGTTCCTCGACCCGATCTACCGCGGGGCGTACCCCGCCGACGTCGTCGAGGACATCCGCGCCGTCGACGCGGAGGCCGTCGCCGCGTTCGAGACAGCCGTGCGCCCCGGAGACCTCGAGGCGATCTCGAGCCCCTTCGACACGCTGGGCGTGAACTACTACCACGGCGAACTCGTGGGCGGCACGGCGGGGTCGGTGGCGGTGCCGTCCGGCAATCCCGACATCGACCGGCCCACGGCCTCCCCCTTCCCGTCGCACGACGGCATCCACTGGCATGAGCGCGCTCTGCCGCGCACGGCACAGAACTGGGAGGTCCAGCCCGAAGGGCTCACGCGCCTGCTCACCCGGGTGTGGGAGGAGTACGCGAAGGATGCCGGCACGGTGCTCTACGTGACCGAGAACGGCGCGGCCTACGACGACGAACCCGTGCGCGAGGGCGCGGCCCTGCGCGTCGCCGACGTCGAGCGCACCGAGTTCGTGCGCTCCCACCTCGCGGCGGTCCTCGATGCCGTGGATGCCGGCGCCGACGTGCGCGGCTTCTTCTACTGGTCGCTGCTGGACAACTTCGAGTGGGCGTGGGGCTACGACAAGCGGTTCGGCATCGTGCACGTCGACTACGACACGCAGGAGCGCACCATCAAGGACAGCGGCCGCGAGTACATGCGCATCATCGCCGCGCGGGCGCTGGATGCGGCGCCGGTGGCCGCGGCATCCTGATCATCGAGGAGAATCAACGGATGAGCACGGAAGCGATGCGCGGCTCGGTCACGATCGAAGAGGTCGCCGCCGCGGCGGGGGTCTCGCGGTCGACCGTGTCGCGCGTCGTGAACGGCTCGACGGCGGTGAGTCCTGAAGCACTGGATGCCGTCACCCGAGCGATCGCCGAGCTCAACTACGTGCCCAACCGGGCCGCGCGTTCACTCGCGAGCAGGCAGACGCACGCCGTCGCCCTCATCGTCCCCGAGGACACGACACGCTTCTTCGGCGACCCGTTCTTCGCCGCGATCGTGTCGGGCATCAACGCGCGACTGAGTCGTTCGGATTTCGTGCTCAACCTCTTCATCGCCAGCGACGACCCCGGCGACAAGACGACGAGCTACGTGCGCAGCGGCGCGGTGGACGGCGCCATCATCGTCTCGCACCACACGAGCGACACATTCATCGACCGCATCGCGTCGGCCGTGCCCGTCGTGTACGGCGGTCGCCCGGCGCGGGAGCGTGACCGCGACTACTACGTCGACGTCGACAACACGTCGGGGGCGCGCATCGCGACGGAGCATCTCATCGACGCCGGTCGGCGCCGGATCGCGACGATCACGGGACCGCGCACGATGCCGGCGGGGATCGACCGGCTCGACGGGTTCCTCGCGGCGCTCGCCCGTCGCGGCCTCGATCCCGTCGCCGTCGAGGACGGCAACTTCACCGCCGACGGGGGCGCGGCGGCGATGCGGCGCATCCTGTCCGCGGGTTCTGCGCCCGACGCGGTGTTCATCGCGAGCGACCTGATGGCGCGGGGCGCGCTGAGCGTGCTCGGGGCTGCCGGGCTGCGCGTGCCCGAAGACATCGCGATCGTCGGGTTCGACGATTCGCCCGTCGCGACCTCGGTCGTGCCGCAGCTCACGACGATGCGTCAGCCGTCGTTCGCGCAGGGGGAGCAGATGGCCGGCATCCTGCTCGATCTGCTCGCGGGCCGGCAGCCGCAGCACGTCACGATCCTCGAGACCGACCTCATCATCCGCGACTCCGTCTGACCTGCGGGCGCTTCAGGAGCGGGCGGGCTCCGGGGCCGTCGCGTGCAGCGCGTTGTTCCAGGGGTCGTCGAAGCTCAGCGTGCGGCCATCGTCGCGCGTCGCGACACCCGCGAACGCGAGTCGCTCCCCGAGCTCGCCCAGGGCGTCGCCGTGGGGAAGCGCCAGATCCACGCGTCCGAGGCCGAGTGCCGGCATCCGCGGACCCGCGCCGCGCGAGTTCCAGACGTTCATCGCCATGTGGTGGTGGTACCCGCCGGCGCTGACGAACAGCGCCTGGTTGCCCATCTGCGTCGTGACGTCGAACCCGAGCGCGTCGACGTAGAACGCGCGCGCCGTCGCGACATCGCCCACCGAGAGGTGCACGTGACCGATCGTCGCCGCCTGCGCGCCGGTCGAGCCGAGGGCGGCCTGCTCGGTGAGGTGCTGCTCGAGGAACGCGTTCGGATCGAGGTGCAGCGTCGCCATCTCGACCTCACCGTGCACCCACGACCACTCGCTGCGGTCGCGGTCCCAGTAGAGCTCGATGCCGTTGCCCTCGGGGTCGGTCATATAGAACGCCTGGCTGACGAGGTGGTCGGCGGAGCCGGTGAACGTGCCGGGGGCGTGCCGCGCGACGCTGTACAGCGCCGCCGCGAGGGCCTCCTGCGTCTCGAAGAGGATCGCCGTGTGGAACAGGCCCGCCGATCCCGGCGCCGCGTGGCGCAGTGCGGGGTCCCGGCGCAGCACGACGAGGGGCAGCCCGGCGCGACCGAGCGTCGCCGTCTCACCCTCGGTCGCGAGCAGCTCGAGCGTCACGACGTCGCGGTAGTACGCCGTCATCGCGTCGAGGTCGCCCACCATGAGGGTGACGGGTCCCATGGCCGTGTCCGAGGCAAGTCGTGGTGCATTCATGTGCATAGACAACCCGCATCCCCCCGTTCTCATTCCCCGCGCCCGCAATGACCGCGAGACTGCATCGGGAGGCCGAAACAGCGGGTGGAACCCACGGTCTCGCCTTCCCGTTGCAGTCTCGCGGGTGAGGGGGCGCGTGTCGAGAGCGTCAGCGGACGGGGGCGTCCTCGGGGTCGCCGCCGAGCGGGCCGACGGCCGGGATCGGGCCGCCGTCGTCGGCGCCGGTCTTGCGCCAGCGCGCGATCGCGTTGCCCAGGTGGTAGATCAGCAGCGCCGCGGCGGCACCGACCACGATCGCGCCGAGCTGGAAGTCGCCCCACTCCATCGTGAAGCCCGCGATCGCGATGACGAGCGCGACGGCACCGGTGTACTGGTTGACGGGGCGCGAGAAGTCGACGCGGTTGTCGACCCAGATCTTGATGCCGATGATGCCGATCAGGCCGTACAGCGCGGTCGTCACGCCGCCCAACACGCCGGCGGGGATCGAGTTGAACAGCGCCCCGACCTTCGGCGACATCGCGAGCAGGATCGCCACGACACCGGCGACCCAGTAGGCGGCCGTCGAGTACACGCGCGTCGCAGCCATGACGCCGATGTTCTCGCCGTACGTCGTCGTGCCCGATCCGCCGAAGAAGCCCGCGAGCGTCGTCGCGGCACCGTCGGCGATGAGCGCACGACCCGTGTGCTTGTTGACCGCCGGGGTGGTCATCGTGGCGACACCGCGCACGTGTCCGACGTTCTCGGCGATGAGCACGAGCACGACGGGCAGGAACATCGCGATGGCGCTCCATGTGCCCGGTGAGGCGAAGTCGGCGATGTGGAACTCCGGCAGACCGATCCACGCGGCTTCCTCGAGCGCCGAGAAGTCGACTTCGCCGAAGATGAGCGCCGCGACGTAGCCGACGATGACGCCGAGGAAGATCGAGATCCGCCCGAGGAACCCGCGGAACAGCACGCTGAACAGGATGACCGCGACGAGCGTGATGGTCGCCGTGCCCGGCTGCAGCTGGAAGTTCGACCACGCGACGGGGGCCAGGTTGAACCCGATGAGCGCGACGATCGCGCCCGCGACGACGGGCGGCATGAACCGATCGACCCACCCCAGGCCCGCGAACTGCACGATGAACCCGACGACCGCCAGCAGCACGCCGACGGCGACGATGCCCGCGAGCGCGGACCCCATCCCGGCCGTCGCGGTCGCCGCCGTGACCGGCGCGATGAAGGCGAACGACGAGCCCAGGTAGCTGGGCAGCTTGTTCTTCGTGATGATCAGGAACAGCAGCGTGCCGATTCCCGAGAACAGCAGTGTCGTCGGCACCGGGAAGCCGGTCAAGACGGGCACGAGGAACGTCGCCCCGAACATCGCGACGACGTGCTGCGCCCCGATCGCGATCGTCGCGGGCCAGTTCAGTCGCTCGTCGGGGGCGACGACCTTTCCGGGTTCGACGTTCCGGCCGTTGCCGTGCAGTTTCCACAGGGCCATGGGGCGCTCCTTGCGCTCGATTCGATTTTGCTCGCCTCACCTTAGCGAGCACGGCGCGGCGAGATCGGCAACCGCGCACGAGTTCGAAAGGCTGGTGGATGCCGCAGGCCTCTGCCCGCGGCATCCGAGATGTGTGACGGAGTCGATCTTGACCGAACCAGTCCCGCCCGGCACGCCGCCGGTCCCGCCGATTCCCGCCCCCGGACCCGTGGACGGCGCGGCCCTTCAGCTGAACGGACTGCACAAGCGGTTCGGCGAGAAGGTCGCCGTCGAGGGGATCACCCTCACGGTGCCGACCGGTTCGTTCTATGGCCTCGTCGGCCCCAACGGCGCGGGCAAGACCACGACCCTCTCGATGGCGACGGGCCTGCTCGTTCCCGATGCCGGGCAGGCGCTCGTGCACGGCGTCGACGTGTGGCGCGAGCCCGTGCGGGCGAAGGCGATGCTCGGCAACCTCGCCGACGGCGTCAAGCTCTTCGACCGGCTCACCGGCGAGCAGCTCGTCACCTACAACGGTCTGCTCTTCGGCCTGCCGCACGACGAGGTCGCGCGGCGCACGCACGACCTCCTCGCCCTCATGGACATGACGGATGCCGCCGGCACGATGGTCGTGGATTACTCGGCCGGCATGACCAAGAAGATCGCGCTGGCGTGCGCGCTCGTGCATGCGCCGCGACTGCTCGTGCTCGACGAGCCGTTCGAGTCGGTCGACCCGGTCTCGGCAGCCAACATCCAGGACATCCTCACCGGCTACGTGCGCTCGGGCGGCACGGTCATCGTCTCGAGCCACTCGATGGACCTCGTGCAGCGCACGTGCGACCACGTCGCGATCATCGCCGCCGGGCGTTTGCTCGTCGCCGGCACGGTCGACGAAGTGCGCGCCGGACAGTCGCTGCAGGACCGCTTCGTCGACCTCGTCGGCGGCCGTCGCCACACGGAAGGGCCCGAATGGTTGCGACACTCCTGAAGCTGCGCTTCCGGGTTCTCGGCAACCAGCTCGCCCGCAGTCCGTGGCAGCTCGTCGGGTTCATCTTCGGCGCGCTGTACGGCCTGGGGGTGCTGCTCGGTGCGATCGTCGGCCTGGTCGTGCTCGGGTTCGGACCGCTCGACCTCGCAACGAGCGTCATCGTCGGGGCGGGATCGCTCGTGACGCTCGGGTGGGTGCTGGGACCGCTCATCGTGTTCGGCGTCGACGCGACGCTCGACCCCGAACGGCTCGTCGTCTTTCCGATGTCGCTGCGGCGGATGATGGTCGCGCTGACGCTGGCCGGAGTGTGCGGCATCCCGGGGATCGTGACCTCGGTCGCCGCGCTCGGCACGTTCGCGACGTGGATCCACTGGCCCCTCGCGCTCGCCGCCGCCGTCGTGTGCGTGCCGCTGGCCGTGCTGACCGCCGTCGTCGCGTCGCGTGCGGTCGCCTCGCTCGCGTCGGGCCTGGGCGGCAGGCGCCGGCTGCGTGAGGCGTCGGGTGTGCTCGTCCTCGTTCCGCTCATGCTCGCCGGGCCGATCGTCGCGGGCGTCGCGACGGGGTTCGCGCTCAACGTCGACACGCTGCTCGTCGCGATCCGCGTACTGGGGTGGACCCCTGTCGGAGCGGCCTGGGCCGTGCCCGGCGATGTCGCGGCAGGGGACTGGCTCGCCGCCGCCGTGAAGCTCGTCATCGCTCTCGCGACGCTCGGCCTGCTGTGGGCGCTGTGGCGCTGGTCGCTCGCATCGGCTCTCGCCAACCCGCGCTCGTCGTCTGCCGCGCCTACCGCCGCGGGCAGGATCGGCCTGTTCGGACGCGTGCCGACGGGCCCTGCCGGAGCCGTCTTCGCGCGATCGCTCACCTACTGGCTGCGCGATCCGCGCTACCTGCGTCAGCTCATCGTCGTGCCGCTCGTGCCCGTGCTGCTGTGGTTCTATCTGCGTGACGGCGACGTGGCGAACGGTCTGAGCTTCGCGGCGCCCCTCATCGCGCTCGTCATCGGCATCGTCGTGTACGCGGACATCTCGTACGACGGCACGGCGTTCGGTACCGAGCTCGCCTCGGGCGTCAGCGGCCGCGCAGACCGTGCGGGGCGCATCCTCGCGGCCGCCGTCGTCGCCGTGCCGCTCGTGCTCCTCGCGGCCGTGCTGCCGTTCGTCTTCTCGGGCAACTGGGCGCAGCTGCCGGGGATCCTCGGAATGTCGCTCGGGATCCTCCTGACCGGGTACGGCGTGTGCGCCGTGACGAGCGCGCAGATCGTCGTTCCGGTCGCCGGCTCGGGGGACAACCCCTTCAAGAAGGTGCCCGGCACGACTTTCCTGCAGAGTCTCGTCTTCTTCGGGGTCTGGCTCGTGTCGATCGTGCTCGCGGCCCCGGCGATCGTCGTCGGGCTCATCGGGTTCTTCACGGACAGCGCGCTGCTCAGCTGGATCGCGGGCGTCGTGGGTGTCGTGCTCGGGGCGGTGTTCGTGGTCGTCGGCGTTCTGATCGGCGGGCGGATCCTCGACCGATCCGGCCCGGTGCTGCTCTCGCGGCTGAAGGCGATGAAGAACGCGTGACTCAGGCGCCGGTGAGGCGCTCGAGCAGTTCGCGATAGCGGGCGGACGTGCGCTCGGCGATCTCGGCGGGAAGCGCGGGGGGCTCACCCGTCTTGCCCTCCCCACGCCCACTCGACGCATCGCTTGCGCGCTGCGCCGAGCCTCCGGGCGCGTGGGCCCAGTTCGCGGCGAGCCAGTCGCGCACGATCTGCTTGTCGAAGCTCGCCATGCGCTCGGCCGGAGTCGCGCCGTTGGCCCACGCCGCGGCATCCCAGTACCGAGACGAGTCGCTCGTGAGCACCTCGTCGGCGAGGGTCATGACGCCGTCACCGTCGAGGCCGAACTCGAACTTCGTGTCGGCGAGGATGAGCCCGCGCTCCTCGGCCGTGCGCGCGGCGCGTTCGTAGATCTCGAGTGACAGGTCGCGCAGCAGTTCGGCGCGCTCGTTGCCGACGAGCTGGACGGTCTGCTCGAACGAGATGTTCTCGTCGTGCTCGCCCAGCGGCGCCTTGTAGGCGGGGGTGAAGATGGGTGCGGGCAGACGGTCGCCGTTGGACAGGCCGTCGGGCAGGCGGATGCCGCAGACCGTGCCGCTTTCGACGTACTCGGCCCAGCCCGACCCGGTCAGGTAGCCGCGCACGACGCATTCGATCGGCTGCATGTCGAGGTTCTTGACGATCATGGACCGGCCGGCGACGGCCTCGGGGATGAGGTCGAGCGCCGTGTCATCGGCAGCGAGCACATGGGACGCCGCGAGATGATTCGGGATGCTACGACCCCCGTCGGCCCCGGCGAGCATGTCGAACCACCACAGGCTGAGGGTCGTGAGCAGCACCCCCTTGTCAGGGATGCCGGGCGAGAGCACGTGGTCGAACGCGCTGACGCGATCGCTCGCGACCACCAGCATTCGCCCCTCGGACGCCGTCGGCGAGTCGGGTTCGTACAGGTCGCGCACCTTGCCCGAGTACACGTGGTGCCAGCCGGGCAGATCGAGGGGCTTCGTCACGCGCCCATTATCCCGGACGCGGTGCAACGGCCAGACCCGGATGCCACGGAGTCAGAGGGATCCCAAGCGTGCTCGGCCGGCGAACGCGATGCCTGGACCGGGTCGATCAAACCTCCAGCAACCCCGTTGGATGTCTGCCTCCGCTTGGGCAACATGGCTCTCAAGGAGAGCCAGCGGGGTCGAGTCGTATCGTCCCAGGTGAACCCGGTGGTCACCAAGTCTAGCTAAGTCCGACTAACCTGGATAAGGTGGAGCGCATGGCGCAGGTGAACATTCACGAAGCGAAGTCGCAGCTGTCGGCGTTGATCGTGCGCGTGCTCGCGGGGGAGGAGATCACGATCGCTCGAGCCGGCACCCCTGTCGTCGACATCGTTCCGCATCGCGAGGTCCGCATCGTCTTCGGGCTCGGCGCCAGCGAGGCCGAGCACGACCCGCAGCTGTTCGACGGGATCGACGCCGAGATCTCCGACATGTTCTACCGGGTCGACGCGTGATCCTGCTCGATACCAACGCGTTGCTCTGGCTCTACCGCGACAGCGCTGACCTCGGCCCGCAGAGCCGCAGCCGGATCGCGACGGCCCCGCGGGTGCACTACTCCTCGGCGACGGTCATGGAGATCACGATCAAGCACATGCTGGGTCGGCTTCCTCCGCCCGGCGGGGAGAGCTTTCCTGGCGTCTTCGCCAAGTCCGGACTCACCGAGCTGCCGTTCACCGCCGACCACGCGGCGGCGATGGCGCGGTTCCCCGCGCTGGCGCGTCACGACCCCTTCGATCGGATGCTGCTCGCCCAGGCATCGAGCGAGTCGTTCGAGCTGCTGACGTCCGACGCGGTGCTGCTCGGGCTGGGTGCGTCGTGGATCCACGACGCACGGCGCTGAGTCGCGGCATCCCTCAGCCGAGACCCCCAGGCTCAGCGTTCGACGACGCGGGCGGCGATGTCGGTGCGGTGCTGACCGCCCTCGAGGGCGATCTCGCCGAGCGCCCGGTAGGCGCGGTCGCGGGCCTCGGCGAACGACGTTCCCACCCCGACGACGTTGAGCACGCGCCCACCCGTCGCGGCGAGAGCGCCGTCGCGCTCGGCGGTCGCGGCGTGCGCGAGGTGCACCCCGTCGACGGCGGCCGCCGCGTCGAGGCCGGTCAGCCTGCGACCGGTCACGGGTGCCTGCGGGTAGCCCTCGCTCGCGAGCACGACGGTCACCGCGACCTCGTCGGCGAATGCCGGTCGTGGCTGATCCTCGAGATGACCGGATGCCGCGGCCAGCAGCAGCTCCGAGAGCGGGTCGACCAGGCGCGGCAGCACGACCTGGGTCTCGGGGTCGCCGAAGCGCGCGTTGAACTCGATGACCTTGACGCCCTGCTCGGTCAGGATGAGTCCGGCGTAGAGCAGGCCGATGAAGGGGGTGCCCTCGGCATCGAGCTGGTGGATGACGGGCTCGGCGACCTGGGCCGTGACGAGGTCGACGAATGCCTCTTCGCTGCCGAAACCGTCGGCGAGCCAGGGCAGTGGGGAGTACGCGCCCATGCCGCCCGTGTTGGGCCCGGTGTCGCCGTCGCCGAGGCGCTTGAAGTCCTGCGCGGGGCTCAGCGGCAGCACGTGGTCGCCGTCGCTCAGGAAGAACAGCGACACTTCGGGGCCCGCGAGGAACTCCTCGACGAGCACGGCGCCGTCGGCGAGATACGCATCCGCGTGAGCGAGGGCTGCGTCGCGGTCCGACGTCACGATGACGCCCTTGCCGGCGGCGAGCCCGTCGGCCTTCACGACGTGCGGAGCACCGTACAGATCGAGCGCGGTCTCGACCTCGGCGCGCGTGCGCGCACGGGTCGCGCCGCCGGTCGGCACTCCCGCCGCTTCCATGACCCGCTTCGCGAACGACTTCGACCCTTCGAGCTGTGCGGCCGCCTTGCCGGGGCCGAACACGGGGATGCCGCGCTCGCGCAGCGCGTCGGCGACCCCCGCGATGAGCGGGGCCTCGGGGCCGATCACGACGAGGTCGATCGCGTTCTCGTTCGCGAACGACGTGACGGCAGCGGGGTCGTTGGCGTCGAGGTCGGCGATCGACGCGTCGCGCGCGATGCCGGCGTTGCCGGGGGCGGCGAAGATCTCGTGCGAGGCCTCCTCCGAACGCAGCGCGAGGATGATGGCGTGCTCGCGCGCGCCCGAACCGAGGACCAGGACTCTCACGCGCCCAGCCTACCGAGGCCCGCCGGGACGGGTCGTGTGCACAACTCCTCACGTACCAGGGCCGACGCGGCGTTCGAGGGCCTGGGCGCGCGTTCTTGAGGAGTTGTGCACGGCGTAGCGTGGAGCCATGGCCCGCAAGATCTCGACCGACGACGGCCGTGCCGCGCTCGCGTCTGTCCGCGCCGCCGACAGCCCCGCCCGCACCGATCTCGCCACGGCCGTGCGCTATCTGCTGCAGCTGCTCGCCGAGAAGGCGCCCGGCCACACCGTCGAGGTGCGCGTGCCGCCGTTCGGTGCCGTGCAGGTGCTCGAGGGGCCGCGGCACACGCGGGGCACTCCGCCGAACGTCGTCGAGACCGACCCGGCGACCTGGATCGCGGTCGCCCTCGGCGACGAGCTGTGGTCGGATGCCGCGACCGCGGGCCGCATCGTCGCCTCCGGCACGCGCGCCGATGTCTCCGACCTCCTGCCGTTGCGGCCCTGACGGGCGCACCGACTCCACACCGACGGGCACCGACCACACCTCGACAGGCACCGGCTCCGGTCCGACCGCGCACCGGCCCGGACCGGCTCGATCGACCGCCCCGTCAGCGCCGTGGCATGACGACGGGCGTGCCCGTCACCGGATGCCGGAACACGTCCACCGGCTGCGCGTAGACCTCTTCGATGCGCTCCGCCGTGAGGACCTCGGCGGGATCCCCGGATGCGACGACAGACCCCGCCGACAGCAGCGTCACGCGATCAGCGGACGACAGCGCCGCGTTGAGGTCGTGCAACACGACGGCGACGGCGGCTCCCTCACGCGCCCGGCGCCGCGCGACGGCGAGCACGTCCTCCTGGTGCTTGAGGTCCAAAGCCGCGGTCGGTTCGTCCAGCAGCAGGATGCCGGTGCGCTGGGCGAGCACGCGCGCCAGAGCGACGCGGGCGCGCTCTCCTCCCGAGAGCGACGGCATCGTGCGGGCGACGAGCTGCGTGATGTCGGTGTCCTGCAGGGCGCGGCGGATCGCGTCGTCGTCCTCGTCCTCGTGGGGCGTGCGCGCCCACGGCGCCCGCCCCATCTCGACGACCTCGGCGACGGTGAACGGGAAGGTCACGGTGTTCTGCTGCAGCAGAACACCGCGCAGCCGTGCGAGCTCGCGCCCCGGGTACTCCCGCAGGGGCCGCCCGTCGAGCAGGGCCTCGCCGTGCGTCGCCGTCGTGTCCCCGGCGATGACGCCGAACAGGGTCGATTTGCCGGCTCCGTTGGGGCCGACGAGGGCGTGCACTTCACCGTCGTGCACTTCGACCGACGCGTCCGAAAGGATCGCGCGGCGCGACCCGTCGGGGATGACGGTGACGGAGCGGGCTTCGAGGCGGACGGTCATCCCCAGCCCCCTGCCCGGCGGCGCGTGCGCACGAGCAGCCAGAGGAAGAACGGGCCGCCGACGAGCGAGGTGAGCATGCCGATCGGCAGGTCGGCGAGGGGCACGGCGGTGCGCGCGATGAGGTCGGCGATCGCGATGAGCAGCGCTCCTCCGATCGCGCTGGTGATGACCAGCGGCAGGTGCGCGGGTCCGATCGCCATGCGCATGAGGTGCGGGATGACGAGCCCGACGAACGCGATGATCCCGGCGAAGGCGACCGCGGCGCACACGAGCAGGGCGACCGTCACGATCACGACGATGCGCAGCAGTTCGACCCGCACCCCGAGGTGACGCGCGGTGCGCTCGCCCAATGCGAACAGGTCGAGCCGGCGCGCGACGACGAGGGCCGCGATCGTGCCGATGAGAAGCAGCGGCGCGACGAGTGCGATGTTCTGCCACAGGGCGCCGTTGAGGCTGCCCAACTGCCAGAACACGATCTGCTCGCGCGTCGCGTTCGTGCCGAGGAAGGTCATGAAGGCCAGCCCCGCCCCCGCGATCGCGTTGACGGCGATGCCCGTGAGCAGCAGCGTGACGACCTCGGTGCGTCCCCCCGACCGGCTCACGAAGTACACCGCGAAGACGGCGGCGAGCCCGCCGACGAACGCGAGGCCGGGTGTCGACCAGCCGCCCAGCGCCGTGACGCCGAACGTGATGCTCGCCGCAGCCCCGAGAGCGGCTCCCGACGAGACGCCGACGACGGCCGCGTCGGCGAGCGGGTTGCCGAAGATCGCCTGCATGAGCACGCCCGAGACGGCCAGGGCAGCGCCGACCAGAAGGCCCAGCACGACCCGCGGCATCCGGATGTCCATCACGACGCCGCTGGCCGTCGGCGCGTCAGGCGCGAGCCCGGTGTCTATTCCGATGGCCTGCAGCAGGATGCCGAGCACTTCGGCCGGCGGCAGCGGATACTGGCCGATGCCGAGCGACACGAGCGCGGTCGCGACGAGCGCGACGGACATCACGATCGTCAGCACGACGAAGCGCGGCGTACGATCCCGGGTCGGTGTCGGGACGACGACTTCGCTCGTCATGCGCCCGGGCCGGACGCGGCGGGGGGCGCGTAGAGCGCTCGCGCGAGCGCGCGGACGATGTCGGGAGAGCGGGGCCCGTAGCTGAGGATCGCGGTGTCGGCCATGTCGATGACACGACGGTTGGCCCCGGCGGGAGTCTGCCCCACGGCGGGGATCACCTCGATGAGTCCGTCGACACCGCCCACCGACGACAGGCCGTCGGTCATCATGACGATGACATCGGGCTGCGCCGCCACGAGCGCCTCGGCCGTCATGGGCTTCATGCCCTCCCAGCCGATCTCACCGGCGACGTCGATGCCGCCGACCGCCTCGATGAGCGAATCCGCACCCGAGTCGCGACCGAAGATGTAGTAGATGTTCGCATTGCCGCGGGCATAGAGGAACAGCATCCGGACACGATCGGATGCCGCGGCCGGAGCGACGTCGGTCGCTTCTGCCCGGGCGTCCGCGATCTCGGTCTCGAGCTGCGTGCGGAACGCGTCGCCGCGCTGATCGACGCCGAGCGCGTGGGCGATCTCGTCGACGAGGTCACCCACGGTCTCGAGGTTGTGCTCGGACGAGATGACGACGACGGCGATGCCCACGTCGCGCAGCTGCTGGCGCACCTCCTTCGGGCCGATCGAGGTGTCGGTCAGCACGACGGTGGGGGCGATCTCGAGAATCGCCTCGGCGTTGAGGGTGTGGCCCGACTTCGTCACGACGGGCAGCTCCTCGGTGCCCGGAAAGTCGGTCGACGTGTCGCGGCCGACGACGTTGTCGCCGAGCCCGAGGGCGAACACGGTCGCTGCGATCGTGCCCGAGATGTCGACGGGAAGGATTCGGGACACATCGGTCACCTCGACCTCGCGGCCTTCGGCATCGGTCAGCGTCACCGGGAGCGCGGGAGCAGAAGTGTCGGCGACGGGCTCGATGGCGAGCGAGGGGATGCACGCCGTCGAGGGCCCTTCGACCGCGCGCGGCTCGGTGACAGGCTCGAGATCGCTCAGGGCGACGACGGCGTCGGGACAGTTCGCATCGACCGGTTCGGGCGAGGTTGCGCCTGCGGCCGAGCATCCGCTCAGCAGCAGTGCAGCCGCGGCCACCAGGGCGAGGAGACGGGTGCGATGCATGAGGTAAGCCTTACTTAAACTTGACGGAGGCCAGAGGGCTGCCTTACGGTCGACTCAAGTTTAGGTAAGCCACACCTAATTGCCGAATCCCCACCCGTATGCACAGACGCACCGGCCGCGCTGCGCGCGCGTCGGCAGAGCCGGAGACACCGTGTCCTCACAGCCCGTCCTCGATCGCGGCAAGACCGTGATCGCGACGCTTCTCGCCCTCTTCCTCGTGATCGCCGGTGCGATCAGCGCCCCGGCCGCCTTCGCCGCCGGCCCCGCGCTCTCCGCCGACGCGGCGCCCCGCGAGGGGGGCACGGTCACCGTGACGGGTTCCGGATTCGCCGGCGCTGCGCCGGGCGTGTACATCGGCGTCGGGCCCGTCGGCCTGCCGGGGTTCTACCCGGGCAGCGCGCAGATCACCGATGTGGTCTGGGTCGGCGTCGGGAATGTCGACGGCGCGGGCGGCGGGCAGCGCACGGCGCCGATGACGGCCGACGGGTCCTTCCAGGTGCAGTTGACCGTGCCCGCGCACGCCGAGGGCGCGCAGTACGCCGTCTACGCGTCGAAGGCGCACGGGCAGGGTATGACCGATCCGAGCCAGAACGCGACGCTCGCCCTCGATTGGCAGCCGCTCCCGGATCCCGAGCCGACCCCGGATCCCGAGCCGACCCCGGACCCCGAGCCGACACCGGATCCCGAGCCGACCGACCCCACAGACCCGACCGATCCGGCCGACCCCGCCCCGGTCCCTTCCGTGTCGGTGTCGAAGACGTCGGCTCTCAATCCTGCCGGTGAGACGGTGACGGTCACGGGTACCGGGTTCGTTCCGGATGCGCCGGGCACGACGGGCACGCGTCCGCCGCTGGCGGGTACCTTCGCCGGCGCGTATGCCGTGTTCGGCGCGTTCGCTGATGCGTGGCGTCCGTCCGAGTCGGCGCCCGCGTCCGCGCGCACCGTCTTCGAGCAGCGCTGGGGTGTGGCTGCGGCCGACTTCGGTGGCGCGGTCAACGCCGGCAACGGCGGGTTCGTGATCGCGGCGGACGGTTCGTTCGAGATCGAGCTGACGGTCGCCGAGGCCGATGATCTGGTTTCGGGCAACTACGGCATCTACACGTACTCGGGTTCCGGGGCCAAACACGCCCCGTTCGAGACCTACACGCCGATCGCCTTCGCCGAGCCCGCACCTTCCGTGTCGGTGTCGAAGACGTCTGCTCTCGATCCTGCCGGTGAGACGGTGACGGTCACGGGTGCCGGGTTCGTTCCAGATGCGCCGGGCACGACGGGCACGCGTCCGCCGCTGGCGGGTACGTTCGCCGGCGCGTATGTCGTGTTCGGCGCGTTCGCTGATGCGTGGCGTCCGTCCGAGTCGGCGCCCGCGTCCGCGCGCACCGTCTTCGAGCAGCGCTGGGGTGTGGCTGCGGCCGACTTCGGTGGTGCGGTCAACGCCGGCAACGGGGGGTTCGTGATCGCGGCGGATGGTTCGTTCGAGATCGAGCTGACGGTCGCCGAGGCCGATGACCTGGTTTCGGGCAACTATGGCATCTACACGTACTCGGGTTCCGGGGCCAAACACGCCCCGTTCGAGACCTACACGCCGATCGCCTTCGCCACCCCGTCGGGCCCGTCCGTCGATGTCTCGGTGACGGCGGCGTCGCAGACGAAGGGCGCGACGGTGCGCGTGCAGGCGTCGAAGCTCGGATCGGTGTCCGGCGTGTACGCCGCGATCATCGAGAAGGGCACCGAGGCTCAGCTCGACGCCGAGGGCGGCTATGTCGCCTTCGCGCTGCCGTTCCCGACCGTGACCGACGGTGAGACGAGCTTCACGCTCGTCGCCCCGACGGCGAAGCTCGATCGCTCCCAGCGCTACGAGGTGATCCTGTGGAAGCAGCATGCGGCACCGGATGCCGACACGATCTTCGCGCGCGCCGACGTGCCGATCACCGATGCGCAGTGGACCGCGCTCTTCCCCGGCACGACCCCGCCGGCGCCGGTCGACCCCGCTGAACCCGTGGTGCCGGTGGCGCCCGGCATCCCCGTGGCATCCGGATCGCTCAGCTGGGCGCTCTCGTCGAGCTTCACGAACTACATCACGACCCTCGCGAAGGGCAGCATCGCCGTGAGCGGCGGCGCGACACGCGCGAACGGACTGTTCCAGTTCGGGCAGGCCGCGGGCGCGACCTTCGATGCGGCAGCGGGCACGGGCTCGGTCTCGTACCTCGGAGCGGTCCGGTTCATGGCCCACGCCGGCGTGCTCGACGTCACGGTAGCGAACCCGCAGATCCGGGCGACGTCTCCCACGTCCGCGGCGCTGTACGTCGCCTCCGCCGGGTCGCAGGTGCACTTCGCGAACATCAACCTCGGCGCTGCGGCCAAGACAACCTCGAACGGGGCCGTCACCTTCACCGGCGCGCCCGTGTCGCTCACGAACGCGGGGCTCAACCGGGTGCTCAACGGCTACTCGACGTCGCTCGACCCGATCACCTTCACGGTCGGTGCGGCGGGCTTCGCGCCGGGCGGGTCGTCGGGCACCGTGGCGGCTGCTCCTGCCGGCGCGCGCACCGAGCTTCCCGCGACGCCGCCGGCGACCGAGGGCATCCAGCTCGACGATGCGACGCGCGCCGCGCTCGAAGCCGGCGAGTCGGTCGAGATCTCGGCATCCGGCTTCCAGCCGAACGAACGCGGCATCCGCGTCGTCGTGTACTCGACCCCCGTCCTGCTCGGTGAAGTGACCGCGGATGCCGCGGGCACCGCGACGTGGCGGGGATCGCTGCCGGCGACCCTCGCCGACGGGGAGCACACGCTGACCTTCCAGGGGTCGGTCGATCGGGGAGTCCGCTTCACGCTCGCACGCGAAGCGGAGGCCCTCGCGGGCTGCGTCGTGACGGGGGCGAGCGTGAACTGGGGCTTCCGCGAGGGATTCCGCACCTACATCGAGGGCATCGGCAAGGGCGGCTGGGATGTCACCGGCGTCGAGTACGTGTACCCCGAATTCGTCTGGTCGGAGGGCACCGGCACGGTCGACCTCGAAGCAGGCACGGGACTCGTCGCGTTCGAGGGCAGCGTGCGGTTCTACGGCCACGACGGCGTGCTCGACACGACGCTCGACAACGCGCGCATCGAGCTCGCGGGCGATGTCGGCTACCTCGTGTTCGACGTGCTCGGAACGACCCAGGCGGGCGACGCCGTCGCCGACGAGGGCGTGCGATTCGTCGAGTTCGCGCTGCCCGACCTCGAGATCGTTTCGGGCGCCCTCGTGCTCGAAGATCTCGCCTCCACACTGACCGATGCGGGTTCCGTCGCCTTCGGCACGTATCCGGCGGGCGAGCAGATGGACCCCGTGTCGGCGGTCATCCCGGTCGCGGCGGACTGCGGCGAACCCGCCGTCGCCGTCACCGAGGACGCACCCGTCGCCGCCGCGGCGCAGCCCGAAGCCGCCGAGCCCGAAGAGGCCGCGTCGGTGTGGCCGTGGGCGATCGGCGGCATCGCCCTGGTCGTCGTGATCGGCGCGGTCGTGTGGATCTTCGCGGCTCGTCGCCGCGCCGCCTGACGCTCTGAGCGAGAACAGCGCCC
Organism: Microbacterium sp. NPDC055910; assembly: GCF_042271185.1. NCBI lineage: Bacteria > Bacillati > Actinomycetota > Actinomycetes > Micrococcales > Microbacteriaceae > Microbacterium > Microbacterium sp. NPDC055910. The sequence continues at coordinate 7,065 of NZ_JBHJZS010000040.1, read as the reverse complement.
CCGGATGGCCTCCGAGGGCGCTGTTCTCGTCCGAGGTGGGACAATGGGGGAATGGCCGACATGGCACAGACCCCCGAACAGCCCGACCACGCGGCATCCGCTCCTCGCATCGATGATCGTCGCGAGGTCGTGCGCGTGCGCCGCGCCCCCAAGATCTCGGTCTTCCTGCTGGCCGGCGCCGCGGTCGGCATCGTCGTCGCGCTGATCCTGACATACGCGTTCCAGGGATCGCTCGATGTGAGCCGCTACACCGGAATCGTGTACTCGCAGGGCCAGGTCTTCGGGTTCCTCGTTCTCGGCTGCATCCCGATCGGCATCGTGCTCGGAGCCCTCGTCGCGCTCATCCTCGACCGCCGGTCGCGCAAGCGCATCCATGACGTGACGATCGACCACGAATCGGTCCGCGAAGACTGAGTCAGGCGAGCTCGGCGATGATCGGGTGGATCGCCGAGTCGAATGCCGCGATGTCGCCGCGCAGCCCGTCGGTGACGGCGACCGTCAGGGCGCCGATCCACCACACTCCGCGCTGAGTCAGCGGCAGCACCTGCACGTTGAGCTCGAACGAGTGCGCCCGGCGCCCGACCCGGCGTTCGTGCTCGGCGATCGCGCTCGCGTACGCGCGGTAGCTGCTGCCGCTGCCCGTCGCGGCGCGGTAGCGCGCATGCGCCTCGTGCGCGAACGCGAGCGCGCCCGATGCGTACGGAACGATCGCGGCGCGCAGCTCGTCGGCGTCATCGGGCAGGGCGAGCAGGGTGCCGAAGCCCTCCACGAGCTCGAGCGGTCCGGGCGCGGGATTCGCCAGGGGCTCGACCGTCATGTTCCAGTAGGCCCGCCAGGGCGTCTCGAGCACGTCGAGTTCGGCGGCCTCCGGCTCACTCGTGCGAGGAGGGATGCCGCGCAGCGGCGGCAGTTCGTCGGGATAGCGGATGCCGAGCATCTGCCGCAGGTACAGCGCGACGAGCACCGCCTCGCCCGCATCCTCGCGGACAAGCCACTCCGGAGTGCCCGCGCCGCCCATGCCGCCATTGTAGGACGCACCCCCCACCGCACCGCCGCGAGGCGGGCGCTCCGCGTCGCGGTAGGCTGGGTGCTGTGGCGTCCTCCCCCACCTCTTCCCCGAACCCCTACGCCGAAGCCGGTGTCGATACGGCTGCCGGCGACCTCGCCGTCGAACTGATGAAGTCCGCCGTGCGGCAGACGCACGGGCCCGAGGTTCTGGGCGGCGTCGGCGGATTCGCCGGGCTCTTCGACGCGGCTGCGCTCAAGAGCTACGACAAACCCCTGCTCGCGACGAGCACCGACGGCGTCGGCACGAAGGTCGCGATCGCGCAGGCCATCGACAAGCACGACACGATCGGCCTCGATCTGGTCGGCATGGTCGTCGACGACATCGTCGTGGTGGGCGCAAAGCCCCTCTTCATGACCGACTACATCGCGTGCGGCAAGGTCGTGCCCGAGCGCATCGCCGACATCGTGCGCGGCATCGCGGCCGGCTGCGCCGAGACGGGCACCGCCCTCGTCGGCGGCGAGACCGCCGAGCATCCCGGACTCCTCGGCCCGAACGACTACGACGTCGCGGGCGCCGCGACGGGCGTCGTCGAGGCCGATCGTGTCCTGGGCGCCGAGAACGTGCGCGACGGCGACGTCGTGCTCGCCCTCGCGTCGAGCGGTCTGCATGCGAACGGCTATTCGCTCGTTCGGCACATCGTGGCCCGCGCCGGCATCCAGTACGGCGACAACGCCGACGACTTCGGCACGACGTGGGGCGAGGCCCTGCTCGAGCCCACCCGCCTGTATACGCGGCCGCTGCTGCGCCTGACCGAGACGTTCGACGGCGTCCACGCGCTCAGCCACGTCACCGGCGGCGGCATCGCCGCGAACCTCGCACGCGTGCTGCCCCCCGGCACGTGGGTCGAGGTCGACCGGTCGACCTGGTCGCCGTCGCCGGTCTTCCGCGTGCTCGCCGACCTCGGCGGCCTGTCGCTCGAGAGCACCGAGGGCACGTGGAACCTCGGCATCGGGTTCGTCGCCGTCGTCGCGAGCGACGTCGCCGAAGCCGCGGCATCCGCTCTCTCGCAGCAGGGGATCGCGACGTGGCCCGTCGGCACGGTGCGCACGGGCACGCGACCCGCGGGCGAGTTCGACCAGGGCGCCAAGGGCGTCGACGGCGGAGCGGTGCGCCTCGTCGGAAGCTACAGCCAGACCAGTGGAGCGTAACGACCCCCTATGTGCGGAATCGTCGGCATGATGGGGCGCGGCCCCGTCAATCAGGAGATCTACGACGCGCTGCTTCTGCTGCAGCATCGAGGTCAGGACTCGACCGGCATCGCCACGGCAGAGCCCAGCGGCACCTTCCATGTGCACAAGGAGCGCGGTCAGGTGCGCGAGGCGTTCCGCACGCGCGACATGCGGGCCCTTTTGGGCAATCTCGGCCTCGGCCACGTGCGCTACGCGACGAAGGGTCAGGCGGGAAGCGAAGAAGAGGCCCAGCCCTTCTACGTCAACGCGCCCTACGGCATCGTGCTCGTGCACAACGGCAACCTGACGAACACGCGCGAGCTCACCGAAGAGCTGTTCCGCAAGGACCGTCGCCATCTCAACACGACGAGCGACACCGAGCTGCTCGTCAACGTGCTCGCCAATGAGCTGCAGTCCGTCATCTCGGGCGTCGAGCTCGAGCCCGCGCAGATCTTCGCCGCGGTTCGGCGCCTGCATGAGCGCGTCGAGGGCTCGTACGCGGCGATCGCTCTGATCGCGGGATATGGACTGCTCGCGTTCCGCGATCCGTTCGGCATCCGCCCGCTCATCCTCGGTACGCGCCAGGCCGCCGACGGCTCGTACGAATGGGTCGTCTCGAGCGAGTCCCTCGTGCTCGAGAACGCCGGCTTCGAGGTCGTGCGCGACGTGCTCCCGGGCGAAGCGGTCTTCGTCGACCTCGACGGCAACCTGCACACGCAGCAGTGCGCACGCGACTCGCAGCTCGTGCCGTGCTCGTTCGAATACGTCTATCTCGCGCGCCCCGACTCGATCATGAACGGCATCTCGGTATACGAGGCGCGTCTGCGCATGGGTGACCGCCTCGCCGACACGATCGCCAAGCACACGCCGATGGAGGCCATCGACGTCGTCATGCCGATCCCCGAGTCCTCGCGCCCCGCCGCCATGCAGGTCGCGCGCAAGCTGGGCATCGAGTACCGCGAGGGTTTCTACAAGAACCGCTACATCGGCCGGACGTTCATCATGCCCGGTCAGGCTGTCCGCAAGAAGAGCGTGCGGCAGAAGCTCAACGCGATGTCGAGCGAGTTCAAGGGCAAGAACGTGCTGCTGATCGACGATTCGATCGTGCGCGGCACGACCTCGAAGGAGATCATCCAGATGGCCCGGGATGCCGGGGCCAAGACGGTGACCTTCGCTTCGGCGGCGCCCCCCGTGCGCTACCCGCACGTGTACGGCATCAACATGCCCTCGCGGCACGAACTCGTCGCCCACGGCCGGACGATCCCCGAGATCGCCGAAGAACTCGGCGCGGACTACATGGTCTTCCAGGAGGTCGAGGACCTCAAGGCCGCGATCCTCGAGGGATCCGACGTCGACGACCTCGACATGAGCTGCTTCGACGGCCGCTACGTCACCGGCACGGTGTCCGAGGAGTACCTCGCCTGGGTGGAAGGCTCGCAGGAGAGCTGACCGTGGGCACCGCCGCAGACCTGCTGAATCTCGACGATGAGTTCACCGCCGCCGAGCTCGAGACGCGCGCGAGGGTGCGGGAGTTCGTCGACCGGCGCATCCGGCCGAACATCGCGCGATGGTACGACGAGGCGGTCTTCCCCGTCGAGCTCGTTCCCGACATGGCCGAGCTCGGCCTGCTCGGCATGCACCTCGACGGCTACGGGGGTGCGGGCCGTTCGGCGACCGAGTACGGAATCGCGATGCAGGAGCTCGAGGCCGGGGATTCCGGCATCCGCACCTTCGTCTCGGTGCAGGGCTCGCTCGCGATGTCGGCGATCCACAAGCACGGCTCCGCCGAGCAGAAGGCGACGTGGCTGCCGCCCATGGCGCGCGGTGAGGTTCTCGGCTGCTTCGCCCTGACCGAGCCGACCGCGGGCTCCGACCCCGGCACGATGCAGACGTTCGCGCGGCGCGACGGTGACGGCTGGGTGCTCAACGGCGCCAAGCGCTGGATCGGGCTCGCCTCGATCGCGCACGTCGCCGTCGTCTGGGCGCAGACCGACGAGGGGGTGCGCGGATTCCTCGTGCCGACCGACACCCCGGGCTACCGCGCGACGCCGATCGAGCGCAAGCTGTCGATGCGGGCCTCGCTGCAGTGCGACGTCGCGTTCGATGACGTGCGCCTTCCCGCCGAGGCCCTGCTTCCGGACGCGGTCGGCCTGAAGGGCCCGTTCTCGTGCTTGAACGAAGCCCGGTACGGCATCGCGTGGGGCGCCGTGGGTGCGGCGCGGGACAGCTTCGACCAGGCACTCGCGTACGCGCAGACCCGGATGCAGTTCGGCAAGCCGCTGGCGGCGTTCCAGCTCACGCAGCAGAAGCTCGTGAACTGGGCTCTGGAGATCCAGAAGGCGCAACTGCTCGCGCTGCGACTGGGGCGATTGAAGGATGCCGGAAAGCTCGAGCACCACATGATCTCGGTCGCGAAGCTGAACAACACGCGCATCGCGATCGACATCGCGCGCGATGCGCGCACGGTGCTCGGCGGGAACGGCATCACGCTGGACTACTCCCCGCTGCGGCACGCCAACAACCTCGAGTCGGTGCGCACGTACGAGGGCACCGACGAAGTGCACACGCTCATCCTGGGTCAGCACATCACCGGTCACGCCGCGTTCCGCGGGTGACGAGCGGGCGCCCGGGCCGTCCTAAGCTTGCGGGGTGACATCGGCCCCCTCCCGCTCGCTCTGGCGGGGTCGGGCGATCGCCCTCATCGGGATCGTGCTGTTCGCGTTCTCGCTGCGCACCGCCGTGGCATCCCTCTCGCCCCTGCTCGCGAAGATCGGCGAGGACTTCACGGTGCCCGCCGCCGTGGTCGGTCTCATCGGCACGGCGCCGCCGGTCTGCTACGCCGTGTTCGGCATCGTCACGCCGCTCTTCGAGCGCCGTTACGGGCTCGAGCGCACGGGACTGGCGGCGATGGTCGTCGTGGCCGTCGGTCTCGTCCTGCGCGGCTTCGCCGTCGACGCCACGACCCTGCTGCTCGCGACGGCGCTCATCTTCGCCGCCGTCGGCGTCGGGAACGTGCTGCTGCCGCCGCTGGTGAAGAAGTACTTTCCCGACCGCATCGGCCTCGTGACGTCGGTGTACTCCACGATGCTCGCGATCGCGACGTTCACGCCGCCGCTCATCGCCGTTCCGGTGGCCGATGCCGCATCCTGGCGGCTGTCGATCGGCGTCTGGGCGGTCTTCGCCGCGATCGCGATGATCCCCTGGGTCATCCTCGTCGTGCGGAGTCGGCGCGCGGGTGCGGCCGCCGACGACATCGAGACGGCGAACCCGCGCGTCTTCGGCCGGCTGTGGCGGCTTCCGCTGGTGTGGGCGCTCGTCGTCACGTTCACCGCCTCCGCCGTCGTCGCCTACGTCTTCTTCGCGTGGTACCCGCAGGTGCTCATCGACATCGCGGGACTCTCACCGGCCGAGGCCGGCGCGATGCTCGCACTGTTCGCCTCGATCGGGATGCCGTGCTCGCTGCTCGTGCCCATGCTCGTCGTGCGCTTCCACGCGACGCGTGCGCTGTTCGCCGTCGCCGTCGTGACGGGCCTCGGCGGGATCGCGGGGCTGCTCGTCGCGCCGTCGCTCGCCCCCGCCGTGTGGACCGTGCTGCTCGGCGTCGCCTCGCTGCTGTTCCCGCTCAGTCTCGTGCTGCTCGGGATCCGGACGCGCACGCACGAGGGCGCCGTGGCCTTGAGCGGGTTCGTGCAGAGCATCGGCTACGGCATCGCGGCGGTCTTCCCGCTCGCGTTCGGGCTGCTGCACGACGCGACGGCGTCGTGCAGCAGCCGCTCGTGCTGATCGGCGTCACGCTGCTCGCGCTGATCCCCGCGGGGGTCGTCGCAGCACGCTCCCAGACGGTCGAAGACGCCTGGGAGCAGCGGCACGGAGCCTGGTGACCCGTCGGGTCAGGCCGTTGTGCCGTACGAGAACGAGTCTTCGTCCTCGTCTTCGTCCTCGGTGGCCCACTTGTCGACGTATTCGTCGTCCGTGGACGGGTGAGCAAGCTCACGCTCGAGCGCCGCATAATTCACGCTCGGGCTGAACGACTTCAGTTCGCGAGCGATCTTTGTGTGCTTCGCCTTCTGACGGCCACGCCCCATGCGAGACCCCCTCACTTCTGAGCCGCGGACATTGCGCGGGCCCGACGCATTCACGATCCGGCATGTCGGCCGGGAAGAGTAGCATTCAGAATAACACGCAAGCCCAAGACCCCGGCGGTTCGTGAGCTGCTCGGGCAGCCCGAGAGGCGGAGGACGTATGGCCGACGACGAAGTCCGACCTGCTGACGCGAGCAGCGACGACGCCTTCCGAGGTGCTGTGCTGGCCGGGATCATCCCCGACCAGTCCCCTCGGGTCCTGCGGGAAGCGGCTCGCTATGCGCGGATGCTGGGGGCTCCGCTGATCGTCGTGCACGTCGACGTGACGCGCTTCGTGACCTACGAAGACCCCGATGGCTACGTGCACTCCGCGCCCATCGACATCGACATCTCGGCGGGCGAGGGTGCGCTCGAGAGCGTTCGCGCCGCGGCATCCGCTGTTCTCGAGGGCGCCGGGCTGCAGTGGAGCGTGCGGCAGCTCGTGGGCGACCCCGCCCTCGCGATCAAGCACCTCGCCAACCTGGTCGACGCGAAGCTCATCGTCGTGGGCACCCGCAAGCGGGGCATGGGCGAGTCGATCCGAGAGTTCTTCACGGGCTCGGTCGCGGCGCGCCTGTCGCACCGCCAGCATCGTCCCCTGCTCGTCGTGCCGCTGGGCGACCCCGTCCCCGACGACGAGGACATCTGGCCCGCTTGACCGCGAGACTGCAACGGCGGGCCGAGACTGCGGGTGAACCCCGCAGTC
>NZ_JBHJZS010000039.1:0-27108 GCF_042271185.1 Microbacterium sp. NPDC055910 | reverse complement strand
TCCCTGACGTCGCACCACCGAACGGCCCCCCACTCACCAAGGAATCGTCATGACCGGCACGACCCTCACGAGCTTCGAGCTCCGCCCCATCACCGTTCCCGCACACGTCGACGACCCGGACGCCGCCGACTTCGTCGAGCACGTTCGCGTGCGCAACCGCGTGTACGAAGAGATCTCAGGCCACGGCGACGAAACGATCACCGCCGCCGAGCTGCTCCCCCACTACCAGACCGAACCCGACGAGATCCGCCTGCTGTGGGCCGTCGTCCTGGACGGCGTCTTCGTCGGCCGGGTCGGTCTCGACATTCCCCAGGAAGCGGGATCGCGCACCGCTTACTGGCTCGTCGAGCTGCTGCGCGAGACCTGGAGCCGCGGGATCGGCGCGGCCGCGTACGACCTGGTCGAGCGCGTCGCGCGGGAGCACGGCCGCACCGTGCTGCAGTCGTGGGCGACGCATCCCTCGGCCGACGGTCCGCACCTGGATGCCCCGACCGGATTCGGGTCGATTCCACACGACCACGCGGCGCGCTTCTATCAGCGGCACGGGTACACGCTCGAGCAGGTCGAACGCAGCAGTGCGTTCGACCTCAAAGGTTCGTTCGACGGCGTCGAGCGCCTGCTCGACGAGGCGACCGGCGCAGCTGCCGGCTACCGCGTCGTGCAGTGGTCACCCCCCACGCCCGCCGAGTACCGCGACGGATACGCGTGGATGAAGTCCCGGATGTCGACCGACGCTCCGTCGGCCGGCATGGAGATCGATGAGGAGACCTGGGATGCCGCGCGCCTGACGCGACACGACAGTGCATACGCCGACACGGGACGACTCATGCTCGTGACGGCGGCGCAGCACATCGAAACGGGCGAGCTGTGCGCCTTCAACGAGCTCGTCGTCGGTGTCGACCGCACCGAGGCCTCTCACCAGGAGGACACCCTCGTGCTGAAGGAACATCGCGGTCACCGCCTCGGGATGCTCATCAAGTGCGCGGGCCTCATACGGTGGCGCGAGCTCGCACCGCTTTCGCCGCGCATCGTGACCTACAACGCCGAAGAGAACCGACCGATGCTCGACATCAACGAGGCGATCGGCTTCGCGCCGATCGCGTACGGCGGCGCGTGGAAGAAGGTGCTCCCGTCCTGACGCTGGCACACTGGCCGAATGCTGATTCAGACGCCGCGGCTGTCGTTGCGCGAGATGTCGGCCGCCGATCTGCCGGCGCTCCGCGCGATCCTTCAGGATGCGCCGACGATGACGGCGTACGAGGGTCCCTTCGACGATGGTGAAGTCCGGACGTGGCTCGATCGCAACCTCGAGCGCTATCGCATCGACGGCTTCGGTCTGTGGGGCGTGGACGCGCGCGCCTCGGGCGAGACGATCGGTCAGTGCGGGCTCACCCGGCAGCGCATCCTCGATCAGGACGTCATCGAGGTCGGCTACCTGTTCAACCGGGCGCATTGGCACCACGGCTACGCGACGGAGGCTGCCGCGGCGTGCCGCGACTACGCGTTCGAGACGCTCGGAGTGGAGCGGCTCTTCGCTCAGGTGCGCGACACGAACATCGCATCGATGAACGTCGCGATCCGCCTCGGGATGACCGTGCGTGGTCGCTTCGTGAAGCACTATCGCGGCGTCGCGATGCCGCACCTCGCGTTCGCCATCGACCGCCCTTCCGCGGGCTGACGGGTCACCGTCGCCGCTGGCAGCGCGGGCAGAAGTGCGACGAGCGGTTCATGAACGACACGCGCACGATGGGACGACCGCAGCGATGGCATGGTGCGCCCGTGCGACCGTATGCGTGCAGCGAGTGCGCGAAGTACCCGGCCTCACCGTTGACGTTGACGTACTGGGCGTCGAAGCTCGTGCCGCCTTCTGCGAGCGCCTTGTCGAGAACCCGGCGAACCGCGGTGAGCAGATTGCCGACCGCCCGCGACGAGAGCGCGGAGGCCGGCGATTCGGGGTGGATGCGGGCGTCCCACAGGGCTTCGTCGGCATAGATGTTCCCGATGCCGCTCACGACGGTCTGATCCAGCAGCACGCGCTTGATGGCTGAGTTCTTGCGCGCGAGGATCCGCGCGAACCCGACGTCGTCGAACGCGGGATCGAGCGGATCGCGCGCGATGTGCGCGACCTGCGTCGGCACGAGCGGGTCGGGCGTGCCGAATCCGCCGGATGCGCCATCGGGCGTCGCGACGAGGTCGTCGAGCGCGAGCGAGCCGAACGTGCGCTGATCGGCGAACACCACCGCGAGATCGCCATGGGCGGGGTGCGTGATGTCGAACCGCACGCGCTCATGACGCTCCACCGGTGCGCCGGCGGCACGAAGCAGCAGCTGGCCGCTCATTCCCAGATGTCCGACGAGGGCCTCGGACGACGCCTCGAGCGGGAGCCACAGGAACTTGCCTCGGCGAGCGGCGCCGCGGATCGTAAGCCCTGTCAGCGCGCTCTCGAAGTGCGCGCCGTCGCCCGGGTGCCGCGTGAGTGCTCGTTCGTCGAGCACCGTCACGGCGGCGATGGTCGCGCCGGAGACAGCGGGCTCGAGACCGGCGCGGACGACCTCGACCTCTGGCAGCTCAGGCACGTCCGCTGAGCTCGCGCCATGCCGTCAGCGCCGCCGCCATCTCGGCCTGCTTCTTGCTCGATCCGCCGCCGACGCGGGAGACGCCCGCGACGTGCACGGTGGCCGTGAACCGGCGGTCGTGGTCGGGACCGGTCGAACCGACCTCGTAGGTCGGCGGCGCCGAGTCCAGGCGCGCAGCGAGCTCCTGCAACGCCGTCTTGGGGTCCATCGCGGCCCCGTACCGTTCCGGGTCGTCGAGCAGCGGGCCGACGAGCCGCAGCACGAGTTCGGTCGCGGCATCCGGTCCCGCCGAGAGGTAGGCCGCCCCGATGATCGCCTCGGTCGTGTCGGCGAGGATCGAGTCCTTGTCGCGCCCGCCCGTGAGCGTCTCGCCCCGGCCGAGCTTGATGTGCTCGCCGAGACCGATCGTCCGCGCGATCTCGGCGAGGGCGACCGTCGAGACGACGGCGGCGCGTCGCTTGGCCAGCGCACCCTCTTCGAGTTCGGGATGCCGCGTGAACAGGCGTACCGTGACGGCTTGGCCGAGCACCGAATCACCGAGGAATTCGAGCCGTTCGTTGTGCGGACCCTGACCGTGCTCGTACGCCCAGGAGCGATGCGTGAGCGCGAGCGACAGAAGCTCGGGGTCGATGTCGACCCCGAGCTTGTCGGTGAGACGGGCAGAACCCGGCGTGACGGTGGTCACGGCGTCAGCCGCGATCAGACGTCGGCGACCTTGCGGCCCTTGTATTCCAGGAACAGCTCGGTGCCCTGCGAGTCGGTGACGACCTTCGCCTGGTGCGGCCGGCTGTAGACGACCTTGCCGTTCTCGATCGTCTTGACCAGCGTGGGGGCCTCGGCCTTCCACTGCGCGCGACGCGAACGGGTGTTGGAGCGGGAGACCTTCCGCTTCGGGGGGTTACCTGCCATGACTAGCTCTCTTCTGTGTTCTCGGCACCGGCACGCGGGGCGTCGGTGTCGGGGTCTGTGGTGAAGTCCTGGAGCGCGGCCCAGCGTGGATCGAGGGATTCGCGCTGCTCTGCGTCGGTGTTTTCGGCCATCCGCTCGCCCGTGGCCGGATCGAGGCCGGGGCAATCCGGCTGACACACCGGCTGAAACGGAAGCGACAGGACGATCGCATCCCTGACCGGAGTTTCAAGATCCACGTGGTCGTCTTGAACCTCGAAGTCAGATGTTTCCTCCCCAGGGTACGCGAAAAGATCCTGAAACTCGACTTCGACAGGCTCGACGATGTCGGTGAGGCACCGTCCGCACACGCCGCGGTACTCCGTGTCGATCGTCGCCGAGACGAGGATGCCCTCGTGCACCGATTCCAGTCGGACGTCGATCGTGAGGGGTTCGCCCGCTTCGACCGCGACGAGCCCCTCGCCCCACTTCTCGGGAGCGGTGAGATCGAGCACGTGCTCGCGCATCTCGCCGGCTCGGCGGACGATGTCTCGTACCGGGATGGCGAATGCGCCGGGTCTGTGCCTACTCACGGTCGTCGATCCTACCCGCGATGCGCGGCTCAGAGGCCGCGCGCGCCGGTGTCGAGGAACCGCGCGACGGGACCGGGCACATACGGCGAGACGTCGCCGCCGAGCGCGGCGACCTGGCGCACGAGCGAGCTCGAGACGAGGGCGTGCGATGGATCGGGCAGCAGGAACACCGTCTCGACATGGGCGAGATGCCGGTTCACGATCGCCATGGGCGTCTCATAGGCGACATCGACCTGCGAGCGGATGCCCTTGACGAGCACGCCAGCATCGACATCGGTCGCGTAGTCGACGAGAAGACCCATGCTCCACGACGCGACGACGACCTCGGAGGCGATGCCCGCTTCGCTGATCGACTGTTCGAGCAGGGCGAGGCGCTGTGCGATGGGCAGCATCGCCTCTTTGTCGGGGTTGTGCACGACGAGCACGTGCAGCTGGTCATACAGGGATGCAGCCCGGCGGATGACGTCGAGATGCCCGAGAGTCGGGGGGTCGAACGAGCCGGGGACGACGGCGATCCTGGGATTCACCCCTCCAGCGTATCGTCGTGGGCGACCGGCTCGGCTCATGTGCGCGCGAGGGCCGCGCGCTCTTCGCGCCCCACCCGCCGTTCGATGGCCGCCTCGAGGCCTGGATGCCGCAGCAGTGCCGGATCTTCTGCGAAGACCCGTTCGGCGGCGATGCGGGCCTCGGCGATCAGGTCTGCGTCTTTCACGACGCGCAGCAGCCGCAGCGACGAACGGGCTCCGGACTGCGCGTCGCCGAGCACGTCGCCCTCCCCGCGCAGCTCGAGGTCGACCTCGGCGAGTTCGAAGCCGTCGAGTGTCGCCGCGACGGCTTCGACGCGGCGACGTGCGGGGCTGCCCGCTGCCGCCTCGGTGACGAGCAGGCAGAGCCCGGGAACACCGCCGCGCCCGACCCGGCCGCGCAGCTGGTGCAGCTGCGAGACCCCGAACCGGTCGGCCTCGAGGATCGCCATCGTCGAGGCGTTCGGCACGTCGACACCGACCTCGACGACGGTCGTTGCGACGAGCACGTCGACCTCTCCGCGCGCGAACGCCTGCATGACGGCATCCTTCGTCTCGGACGGCATCTTGCCGTGCAGGATCTCGACGCGGATGTCCGTGAAGGCCGGATGCCGCGACAGCAGGTCGCCGACCTGCACCACCCCCCAGCGCGTGCGCGGCGAATCACCCTCGACCGGCTCGACGACCACGTCTGCCTTCTCTTCCTTCGTGAGCGCTTCGGCGTCGATCGCCGCGCAGACGACGAACGCCTGGCGACCGAGCGCGACCTCTTCGGCGATGCGGTCCCACACGCGACCGAACCACGCAGGGCGATCGGCGAGCGGCGCCACGAACGATTCGATGCCCGCACGGCCGGCGGGCATCGTGCGGATCGTCGAGACGTCGAGATCGCCGAACACGGTCATCGCGACCGTGCGCGGGATCGGCGTCGCCGTCAGCACGAGCGCGTGCGGCGACGATCCCTTCGCGCGGAGCGCCTCGCGCTGCTCGACACCGAAGCGATGCTGCTCGTCGACGACGACGAGACCGAGGTCGGCGAATGTCGTCGACTCGCTCAGGAGCGCGTGCGTGCCCACGACGATGCGGGCCTGTCCCGACGCCGTGCGCAGCGCCGCCTTGCGCCGCTCGGCGGCCGGCAGCTGGCCCGTCAGGAGCGTCGGCATGAGCTCGGGGGCGAGCTCGGGACCCAGCATCCGTGCGATCGAGCGCACATGCTGCGCCGCGAGAACCTCGGTCGGTGCGATGAGCGCCGACTGCCCGCCGCTCTCGGCGACCTGCAGCATCGCCCGCAGCGCCACGAGCGTCTTGCCCGACCCGACCTCGCCCTGCACGAGCCGGTTCATGGGCCAGTCGCCGCGCAGGTCGCCCTCGATCTGGTCGCCGACCGTGATCTGGTCGGGGGTGCGCGCGAACGGCAGCGCAGCGTCGAAACGCTCGAGCAGCCCACCGGCCTCACGCCGCGTCGCCGACAGGGCGCGTACGAAGTTGCGCTGCTGCAGCAGGGCCGCCTGGAGCACGAAGGCCTCGTGCATGCGCAGCGTCTGCCGCGCTGCCGCATACTGCGTCTCGTCGGCGGGGCGATGGATCCACTCGATCGCCTCACGCGCCGTGACCAGGCCGTGGCGGATGCGCAGCTCGTCGGGCAGAGGGTCGGGCACGTCGCCGAGGCCGTCGAGCACGAGCTCGACGATCTTGGTGAACTGCCAGCTCGCGAGCGTGCTCGTCGCGGGGTAGATGGGGATGGGGATCGTCGCGTAGGCCTGCGCGTTCTGGCGGGCGGCCTCTTCGTCGTCGAAGAGCTCGTAGTCGGGGTGCGTCAGCTGCGTCACGCGGCGGTACTCCCCCACCTTTCCGGCGAAGATCCCGCGGCGGCCGGGCTTCAGGTCTTTCGCGCGCCACGCCTGATTGAAGAACGTCAGGCTCAGCTGCCCCTGACCGTCGCTGATCAGCACCTCGAGCAGCGTGCCCTTGCGGTTCTGCATGCGGCGCTCGTTGACCCGCACGACCTCGGCGACGATCGTGACGGGTTCGCCCAGCGGCAGCGAGGCGATCGGCGTGAGCTCGCCACGACGCGCGTACCGGCGGGGGTAGTGCGACAGCAGGTCGCCCACCGTTCGCATCTCGAACGCCTTCGCGAGCGCTGTCGCCGTCTTGCCGCCCACGACGCCGTCGAGGCGGGACTCGAGCGTCAGGGCGGGCATGCACCGAGTCTATGCAGGGCGTCGGACGTCGCCTCGTAGGCTGTGCGTGTGACCAGGATCATCGCGGGCCGTGCCGGATCGTTCGCCCTGACCGTGCCGGATGCCGGCACCAGGCCGACGAGCGATCGGGTGCGCGAATCCCTCTTCAGCGCCCTCGAGTCGGCAGGTGAGGTGGAGGGCGCCCGCGTGCTCGACCTCTATGCGGGGTCGGGCGCCCTCGGCCTCGAAGCGCTCAGCCGAGAGGCGGCCTCGGTCGACCTCGTCGAGAAGAACCCGCGTGCGGCGACCGTTGTGCAGAAGAACGCGGACCGCGTCGCCGCTGTGGACGGCGTGCAGGGCACCGTGCGCGTGCACCGCACCGCCGCCGCCGGCTACCTGCGCTCCGCGCGCGGGCCGTTCGACCTCGTCTTGATCGATCCGCCCTATGACCTGCCCGTCGACGAGCTCTCGCTCGTGCTCGACCTGCTCGTGCCGCTGCTCGCCCCCGGCGCCACCGTCATCGTCGAACGCGCGACCCGCTCGGGCCCGCCGGACCTGCCGACCGGGCTGGAGGCCGTGCGGGACAAGCGCTACGGCGACACGACGCTGTGGTGGTCGGGCACGTCAGCCGACGTGTGAGTCCCAGTCCCGGTACGGGTCCCAGCCCCCGCGGCCGGCATACGGCCGTCCGCCGACGAGCACGGGTGAGTCGCCTGCCGCAGTGACGCGGCCGATCGCCCGGAACCCCTCGGGAAGAGCGATGTCGCCGGGGAACGTCGCGAGCAGCGCATGGTCTTCGCCGCCGCTCAGCTGCGCCTGATCGAGGGCGCCGTCCAGGTCGATCGTGATGCCGGAGGCCTCCGCGATGCGCGTCGCATCGAGCACGAGGCCGTCCGACACGTCCATCAGCGCCGTCGCACCGGCATCCGCGGCCACGGCGCCGAGGGGCACGGGCGGTGACGGACGCAGCTGCGCCGCGAGGTCGCGCGATTCGTCGGGCGTCAGCGTCGTCGCGTCGACGGGGGCCGGCCGACCCGCGGCATCCCGGAATCGGGAGAACAGCAGGTGCAGACCGCGGCCCGCGAGTCCCAGATCGCCCGCGACGGCGACCGTGTCGCCGGCACGCGCCCCCGACCGCAGCACGGGGGCACGGCCGTCGAGCGAGCCGAGGGCCGTGACGGCGACCGTCAGCGTGTCCGACACGGTCAGATCGCCGCCCTCGACGGCACAGCCGGGCGCGAGCGCGTCGCAGGCGGCTCGCAGCCCCTCGGCGAGCCCGTCGACGAACGACGAGCGTGTGTCATCGGGCATCGCGAGGGCGACCAGCAGCGCCGTCGGGCGCGCGCCCATCGCCGCGATGTCCGAGAGGTTGACGGCGGCGGACTTCCACCCGAGGTCGAATGCACTCGACCAGGCGAGGCGGAAGTCGGGTCCGTGCACGAGGGTGTCGACGCTCGCGACGACCCGCCCGTCGGGCATCGCCAGCACGGCGGCATCGTCGCCGGGCCCGACGAGCGCGTCCGAGGCGCCCAGGCGATCCAGGATGCGGCGCAGGATGGCCCCCTCGCTCAGGTCACCGATGCGGGGGTCGTTCGCTGCTGTCGTCACCCTCCCACGCTAACGCCGACCGGCGCCGGGGCGTCTCAGGGCCGGTTAGCCTGGAGGGGTGCGTGCATCCCGCGTCCTGTCCTCCCTCGTCGCCGCGACGGCTCTCGCCGCTGTCCTTGCGGGGTGCTCGACGACCGTCGCCCTGCAGCCCGCGCCCGATGCCAACGATCCGCTCTGCGCCGAGATCACGGTGCGCCTGCCGGGCTCCGTCGACGGCGAGCAGCGGCGCTGGACCGACGCGCAGGCGACCGGAGCGTGGGGCTCGGACGACACGTCGATCATCCTCGCGTGCGGTGTCACCCCGCCCGGTCCGACCGAAGCCCGCTGCATCACGCTGGGCGGCATCGACTGGGTGGTCGACGAGTCGCAGGCGCCGCGCTATCTCGTGACGACCTACGGCCGCACCCCCGCGATCGAAGTCTTCGTCGACAACGAGGTCGTCTCTTCCAACGCCGTGCTCGATCGACTCGGCCCCATCATCTCGGCGGCGATCCCGGCCGAGCGCGCGTGCATCAACACCAGTGACGCGCTCGAGGGCGCCGAGGACTAAGCGACCGGAGCGAGCGCCGCGTCGATGAGCTCTCCGACGAGCTCGGGGTAGGTCATGCCCGACGCGATCCAGCAGCGCGGGAACATCGAGATCGGCGTGAAGCCGGGCATCGTGTTGACCTCGTTGACGAAGAACTCGGTGCCGGTGAAGAAGAAGTCGACGCGGGAGAGCCCTTCGCCGCCGAGGGCTTCGAACGCCTGCGCGGCGATGCGCTGCATCTCGGCCTGCTCGCCCGGGTGCATGTCGGCGGGACACACGAGCTCCACGCCCGGCGCGCCCAGGTACTTCGCCTCGAAGTCGTAGAAGTCCCGGCCCGTCACGACGATCTCGCCCGGCACGCTGACCCGCGGCTCGGCGCCGTCGCGCCCCGGCAGCACGCCGCACTCGATCTCGCGACCGGACACGGCCTGCTCGACGAGCACGGTGCGGTCTTCGGCGAACGCGACCTCGAGCGCAGCGTCGAGCTCATCCCAGTCGGAGACCTTCGACACGCCCACGCTCGAACCCGCCCGGGCGGGCTTGACGAACACCGGCAGACCGAGCGAGCGGATGCGGCGTTCCCACAGGTCGCGCGCACGGGCGAGGTCGGCGCGGGTCACCGAGACCCAGGGCACGACCGGCACGCCGGCGGCCTTCAGGGCGGACTTCGTCGCGTGCTTGTCCATGCCGATCGCCGACATCAGCACACCGGCGCCGACGTAGGGCAACCCGAGCAGGTCGAGCATGCCCTGCACCGTGCCGTCCTCGCCGAACCGGCCGTGCAGGATCGGGAAGACGACGTCGACCTCTCCGAGCGACCGCGTGCCGCCCGCTTCGGTGACCCTCAGCTCGCGGGTGAGCGTCGAGTCGGGCCACAGGATGCGCGTGCCGTTGTCGACGACCTCGGGCAGGTGCTCGGCATCGAGGGCGAACTTGTCGGGATCGTCGTCTTCGAGGACGAACGCGCCGTCACGAGTGATGCCGATCGGGATGACGCGGAAGCGATCACGATCGATCGCCCGCAGAACGCCCCCCGCCGTCGCGGAACTGATCGAATGCTCGCTGGAGCGTCCGCCAAAGAGCACCGCCACCGCCGGCCTGTCCATTCTGCGTCCTCTCCCCTTGGGGTGTGTCGTCGTCGGTCGTCAGGTGCGGCGCGATGTCGCGCGGGTTCATGGTGCCGTCGAGCACGCGCTTGACCTGCTCGACGATGGGCATCTCGACACCCACCTCACGGGCCAGCTGCAGGATCGGAGCGACCGACGCGAGCCCTTCGGCCGTCTGGTTCATCTGCTTGACGACATCGTCGAAGCGGTAGCCCTGCCCGAGCAGACGCCCCGCCGTGTTGTTGCGGCTGAGGGGTGACTGGCACGTCGCGATGAGGTCGCCGAGGCCCGCGAGACCCTGGAGGGTGTCGGCCTGCGCACCGTAGGCGACGGCGAAGTCCGTCATCTCTACGAGTCCCCGCGTGATGATGGCCGCCTTCGTGTTCTCGCCGTACCCGACGCCGTCGACGATGCCGATCGCGACGGCGATCAGGTTCTTGAGCACTCCCCCGAACTCGGTGCCGATGACGTCGGTGTTCACGAACGTGCGGAAGTAGGGGTTGCGTGCGCAGCGCGCGACGGCTTCGGCGGTCTCCTGGCTCGTCGACGAGATGACCGCCGCCGTCGGCTGCTCGCGCGCGATCTCGAGCGCGAGGTTGGGGCCGGAGGCGACCGCGATTCGGTCGGCGTCGATGTGCAGCTCCTGCTCGATGACCTGGCTCATGCGCAGGCCCGAACGTCGTTCGACGCCCTTCATGAGCGAGACGATGGGCGCGTCGGACTTCGCCACGAGCGGTCGAACGGCCTTGAGGTTCTGTCGCAGCGCCTGGCTGGGGATGGAGAGGTAGACCTGATCGGCGCCGTCGAGCGCGTCGGACAGATGGTGGGTCGCCGACATCGAGCGGGGCAGGTTGACGCCGGGGAGGTACTCGCTGTTGCGCTTGCCCTCCTGGATCTCGTTGGCCAGCTCGGGGCGGCGCGCCCACATCGTCACGTGCGCTCCCCCGTCGGCGAGGATCTTGCCGAAGGTCGTTCCCCAGCTGCCGGCGCCGATGACGGCGACGCGGGGACGTCCTGCACCGTGTCTACGACTCAAGTCGGCCCGTCTCCTTCTGACCGTGATCGGCCGGGTTCCATCGCGTCGCGGGAGCGGGCTCGCCGCGCAGCTCGCCCAGGAGCCCGGCGATCTCACCCATCAGCAGGTCCGTGGCCTGCACGAGAGCGGACTGCTGGTGCTCGCGTCCGCGGAACGCGGTCAGGTCGACGGGGTCGCCGATGATGACCTGCACCCGGCGACGCGGCGGCCACAGTCGCAACTTGCCGTAGCGCGGCATGATCTGCTGCACCCCCCACTGGGCCATGGGAATCAGCGGGATGCCGCCCTCGAGGGCGAGCCGCACCGCACCGGTCTTGCCCCGCATGGGCCACATGTCGGGCTCGCGCGTGAGGGAGCCCTCGGGGTACACGACGACACCGCGCCCGTGCTCGACGAGCTGTTCGGACGCGGCGAGGGTCTGGCGTGCCGTCGAGGCGGACGCCTGCCGGGCGACGGGGATCATTCCCGTGCCGCGCAGCGCCGCGCCGAGCACGGGAACGCGGAACAGGCTCTCCTTCGCCATGAACCGCGGCGCGCGACCGATCTTCCACACGGCGACCGCGACGGCGACGGGGTCGAACTCCGAGTAGTGGTTGGGTGCGAGCACGTACGCTCCCTCGCGGGGAAGCTTCTCGGGATTGCGGATCTCGACCTTCATCAGCACGCCCGCGAGCGGCACGACGATGCTCGCGAGTGCCCAGAACAGGCTGGGACGTCTCTTCTCGGCAGACGCGCGGAGTCGTTGAGGCGCCACCGGCTTATCCCACGACATCGAAGTCGGCGCCGAGCGCGTCGAGCTTCGCGAAGAACTTCTCGTACCCCCGGCGGATGATGCCGACGTTGCGCACGGTCGACTCGCCTTCGGCGGCAAGTGCGGCGATGACATAGCTGTACCCGCCGCGCAGGTCGGGCACCTCGACATCGGCACCGCGCAGAGCCGAGGGCCCCTCGATGACGGCGGCCTGTTCCAGCGCCCGCCGCGGCACGCGGCGCTCGGGGCTGTCGATGCCGTGCGGGTGCACGACGATGTCGGCGCCCATCTGGTTGAGTGCGTGCGTGAAGCCGAGCCGGTTCTCGTACACCGTCTCGTGCACGGTCGAGGTGCCGTGCGCCTGGGTCAGGGCGACGATGAGGGGCTGCTGCCAGTCGGTCATGAACCCGGGATGCACGTCGGTTTCGACCATGACGGGCTTGAGGTCGCCGCCGCGGCGGAACCGGATACCGTCCTCGCGGATGTCGAACCAGCCGCCGGCCTTGCGGAAGACGTTGAGGAACGTCAGCATCTCCTGCTGCTTGGCCCCGCCGACGAAGATGTCCCCGTCGGTCGCGAGGGCGGCACACGCCCAGGATGCCGCCTCGTTGCGGTCGAAGATCGCCCGGTGGTCGTAGCCGTCGAGGCGATCCACACCCTCGATGAAGATGACGCGGTTGGGCTCGTACGAGATGATCGCGCCCATCTTCTGCAGCACGGCGATCAGGTCCATGATCTCGGGCTCGATCGCTGCGTTGCGCAGCTCGGTCGTGCCCTTCGCGCGCACGGCCGTCAGCAGCACCTGCTCGGTTGCGCCGACGCTCGGGTAGGGCAGCACGATGTTCGCGCCGTGCAAGCCGTCGGGGGCGGTGATGCGGATGCCCTCGTAGCTCTTGTCCACGACGGCGCCGAACGCGCGCAGGGCGTCCATGTGGAAGTTGATGGGGCGGTCGCCGATGCGGCATCCGCCCAGATCGGGGATGAGCGCTTCACCCAACAGGTGCAGCAGCGGTCCGCAGAACAGGATCGGGATGCGGGAGGCCCCGGCGTGCGCGTCGATCTCTTCGAAGTGCGCGGCGACGGCGCCCGAGGGATCGAGGTGGATCGTGCCCTCTTCGTCGCCGTCTTCGACGCGCACACCGTGCACCTCGAGGAGCGAGCGGACGACCTGGACGTCGCTGATGTCGGGAACGCCGCGCAGCGTGCTCGTCGTCTCACCGAGGAGTGCTGCGACCATCGCCTTCGTGACGAGGTTCTTCGCGCCCTTCACTTCGACCCGTCCCGAGAGTGGTCGCCCGCCGCGGATCGCGAGGATCTCTCCGGATGCTTCCTTGTTGCCCGCCGGGGCGGAGTCGTTGAGAAGGATCTTCATCCAGTGGACCTCACTTGTGTGTGACGAGGAACGGCAATGTCGTGCGGGTCTGCGCCCTTGTGGGGCGCGTCGCCTGGCTTACGGGACAGGGAGCGTCCGCGGTCGCCATGCCTCGCGGCGAGCCTCGAACTGCGCGATCTTGTCTTCGTTGCGCAGCGTGAGCCCGATGTCGTCGAGCCCTTCGAGAAGCCGCCACCTAGTGTAATCATCGATGTCGAAAGCGACGGTCGAATCACCCACCGTCGCCGTGCGGGCGACGAGATCGACCGTCATCTCGATGCCGGGCTGTGCGTCGAGCGCCGCCCAGATCGTCTCGAGGTCGTCTTCCGAGACGACACCGGTGACGAGTCCCTGCTTGCCGGCGTTGCCGCGGAAGATGTCGGCGAAGCGCGTCGAGAGGACGACGGCGAACCCGAAGTCGCGCAGCGCCCAGACGGCGTGTTCGCGACTGGAGCCGGTGCCGAAGTCCTGACCCGCGACGAGGATCGACGCACCCTGGTAGACGGGCTGGTTCAGGATGAACTCGGGATCCTGCCGCCAGCTCGCGAACAGGGCGTCCTCGAAGCCGGTCTTGGTGACGCGCTTGAGGTACACGGCGGGGATGATCTGGTCGGTGTCGACCGCGGAGCGCTTGAAGGGCACCGCGATGCCGGTGTGGGTGCTGAACTTCTCCACGTCAGAGCTCCGTTCCGATGAGGGCGGGCACGTCGAGGTCGGCAGGGCTTGACAGCGTGCCGCGCACGGCGGTCGCCGCCGCGACGAGCGGCGAGACGAGGTGCGTCCGGCCTCCCTTGCCCTGACGGCCTTCGAAGTTGCGGTTGCTCGTCGATGCGCAGCGTTCGCCGGGCGCGAGCTGATCCGGGTTCATCCCGAGGCACATCGAGCAGCCGGCGAACCGCCACTCGGCCCCGAACTCGGTGAAGATCCTGTCCAGGCCCTCGGCTTCGGCTTCCAGGCGCACGCGCGCCGAGCCTGGCACGACCATGACCCGCACGCCGTCGGCCTTCTTGCGACCCTGCACGATCGACGCGAACTGCCGCAGGTCTTCGATGCGGCTGTTCGTGCACGACCCCATGAACACGGCGTCGACGGGGACCTCTTTGAGGGGCGTGCCCGCCACGAGGTCCATGTACTCCAGGGCACGTTCGGCGGCGGCACGCTCGTTGGCGTCGGCGAAGTCCTCGGGCGAGGGGATCACGTCGCTCAACGACACCCCCTGACCGGGGTTCGTTCCCCAGGTCACGAAGGGCTCGAGCTCGTTCGCGTCGAGGAAGACCTCGGCGTCGTACACGGCGCCCTCGTCCGAGGGCAGAGTGCGCCAGTACGCGACCGCATCCTCCCAGTCCTGACCCTGGGGCGCGTGGGGCTTGTCCTTCACATAGGCGAAGGTCGTCTCGTCGGGCGCCACCATGCCGGCACGCGCGCCGGCTTCGATCGACATGTTGCACATCGTCATGCGCCCCTCCATCGAGAGGGCGCGGACGGCGCTGCCGCGGAACTCCAGGACGTATCCCTGACCGCCGTTGGTGCCGATCTTGGCGATGATGGCGAGGATGATGTCCTTCGCGGTGACACCGGGCTTGAGCTCGCCCTCGACCGTGATCGCCATCGTCTTGAAGGGCTTGAGCGGCAGGGTCTGGGTGGCGAGCACGTGCTCGACCTCGCTCGTGCCGATACCGAAGGCCATCGCGCCGAACGCACCGTGGGTCGAGGTGTGCGAATCACCGCAGACCACCGTGACGCCGGGCATCGTCAATCCGAGCTGCGGACCGACGACGTGCACGATCCCCTGCTCGGCGTCGCCGAGGGAGTGCAGGCGCATGCCGAACTCCTCGGCATTGCGGCGCAGCGTCTCGATCTGGGTGCGGCTGGTCAGGTCGACGATCGGCTTGTCGATGTCGAGCGTCGGGGTGTTGTGGTCCTCGGTCGCGATCGTCAGGTCGAGGCGGCGGACGGGCCGGCCCTCGGCGCGCAGGCCGTCGAAGGCCTGCGGGCTCGTGACTTCGTGCACGAGGTGCAGGTCGATGTAGATGAGGTCCGGCTCGCCGTTCTCGCCCTTGACGACGAGGTGATCGTCCCAGACCTTCTCGGCGAGAGTGCGCGGGCGTTCGGACATGCCCGGAACAGTGGTGCTCATGCTGGTCGTGCTCCTTGAGATGGGGATCAAGCCCGTGACGAACTCCGCGACGAGGGAGGCCTGGAGACTAGGACTCGTCGCGGCCGCTAAGGAGAAGTCGGGCGATCCGCATCGGTGAAGCTTACCACCGGGGGCGTCAGCGGTCGTCGCCGCGGCTCTCGGGCTCGGGCTGTTCGACCGTGGGAGGTGTGCCCTTCTCCTCGGCGACGGCCGCGGCCGCGGCATCCGGAGTCTCCGCGTGACGATCGCGCGCAGACGCCACGAGGCTCGCGATCGTCGCGACCGCCATGGCCGCGATGATGACACCCAGCGACACCCATGTCGAGATCTCGGGAGCCCACTCGATGTGCTCGCCGCCGTTGATGAAGGGCAGCTCGTTGACGTGCATGGCGTGCAGGATGAGCTTGACGCCGATGAAGGCGAGGATGAACGCGATGCCGTAGTGCAGGTACCGCAGACGATCGAGCAGGTCGCCGAGCAGGAAGTAGAGCTGTCGCAGCCCCATCAGGGCGAAGATGTTCGCCGTGAACACGATGAAGGCGCTCTGGGTGATGCCGAAGATCGCGGGGATCGAGTCGACGGCGAACAGCAGGTCCGTCACGCCGATCGCCGCGAAGACGATGATCATGGGCGTCCACATCTTCTTACCGTCGACGACGGTGCGCACCTTGTCGCCGTCGTATTCGTCGGAGATGTCGATCGTGCGGCGCAGAATGCGCACGATGAAGTTCTCGCGCTTGGCCTCGTCGTCGTGGTCGCCGCCGGGGAAGGCCTGCCGCCATGCCGTCCAGATCAGGAACGCGCCGAAGACGTAGAAGATCGGGCTGAAGTTCTCGATGACGGCGGCGCCGACGAGGATGAACAGCCCGCGCAGGATGAGCGCGATGATGATGCCCACCATGAGCACCTTCTGCTGGTAGCGGCGAGGCACCGAGAACTGCGTCATGATCAAGACGAAGACGAAGAGGTTGTCGATCGAGAGGCTGTATTCGGTCAGCCATCCCGCGATGAACTGCCCCGCGTACTCGCCACCGGCGAAGATCCACATCAACAGCGCGAAGATGAGCGCGAGGGTGACGTAGAAGACGACCCACAGGCTCGACTCCTTCGTCGAGGGGATGTGCGGGCGTTTGATGATCAGCAGCAGATCGCCGATGAGGATGAGCGTCAGAACGACGAGCGAGCCGATTTCGAACCAGAGCGGAAGGACGAGGTCCATGCGGGCCTTTCGAGGGAGGGTGCGGCGAAGAACCGAAAGTCTCTCCCCGCGAGCTGATGCTCGCGACGCACACCCGGGGCCACTCTCATCGGGGCCCGTGATGACGGGGGCGCGTTGGCGGGATACTCCCTCTCGCGGGAACAACCCTACCGCCACGCACGGCAACCTGAGACGAACCGCGCGCGGGCGACACTGACATGCTGAGAGATGACGGATGCTTCACGCGCTCGACGGCGCGCGGACCGAAGGACGGGCATGACGATCGACCCCGCACGCAGTGATGCGACGCTCGTGGCGCAGGCCGCGGGCGGGAGCGAGCGTGCCTTCCGCACGCTGTACCGGACGTACGTTCGCCCCGTGTACTGGCTCGCGCACGGGCTGCTGGGCAACGCGGCCGACGCGGAGGACGTGACGCAGGAGACCTTCCTCGTCGCGTGGCGGAAGCTGCCCGGCATGGAGCTCGCGAGCGATTCGCTGCTGCCCTGGCTCGCGACGATCTGCCGGTTCCAGTCGGCCAACCGGATGCGGATGCAGCGCCGGGATCGCGAACGCACGTCGACCGCGGTCGAGGACACATTGCCGTCCACCGTCGACGTCGAGCAGCAGGTGATCGACACCGAGCTCGCGGAGCGGATCCTGCGCGAAGTGGAAGGCCTCAGTCCGCTCGATCAGGACATCTTCCGGCTTTGCGCCGCCGAAGGCTACGCGTACCAGGCGGCGGCCGATGAGCTCGGTGTCGCACACGGCGTCGTCCGCAATCGTCTCTCCCGCATCCGGACGCGCCTCCGGACCGTCGTCAAGGAGAGCACATGAACACGTCACCCATCGACGCCGCCCTGCCGGAGCTCAGCGAGGCACGCATCGACGACATCGAGAACGCCGTCTTCGCCGATATCGCTCGCGAGCGCACCGCCGAGCAGGCGCGCCGCGTGCGTCGTGGGCGCTGGGGCATCGCCGGTGGAGCGGCCGCCGCCGTCGTCGCGATCGCGGCGCTGATCTCACCCGCCGTCGGGGGCATGATCACCGCCACCGGTCAGTCGGGCGCCGACTCCGCCGTGCCGCTTGTCGCACCGGCATCCGATGGCGGAGCGTGGGCCGAGAGCGAGTCGAGCGTCTCGCGCGAAGAGCTTGCCGGCGTCGAACTGACGCCCGAGATGGATGCGGGAGGTCACCTCGACGATGCCCGCGATGTCATCACGACGGCATCTGCGTCGATCGTGGTCTCCGACGTCGCCGAGGCAGCGCGCTCCGTCTCCGACGCCGCCGTCGACCGCGGCGGCTACGTCGAGTCGATGAATGTCGGCACGACGGGCCGGACGATGACGGTAGACCCCGCGACGGGCTTCGTTCACGAGCCCTATCCCCCCGTCCCGGTCGACGGCGCCTGGGTCACCGTGCGGGTACCCGCCGGCGAGCTGACAGCGCTCGTCGACGAGCTGGCGGAATTCGGCGACGTGACGGCGTCGTCCGTGCAGCGTCAGGACGTCACGGAACAGTCCGTCGACCTGTCCGCACGCATCGATGCGGCTCGGGCCTCCGTCACCCGGCTCACCGAACTGATGGCGCTGGCGGGCGACCTGTCCGACCTCATCGCCGCCGAGTCGGCTCTCGCCGAGCGCCAGTCCGAGCTGGAATCCCTCGAGCAGCAGCTCGAGCTGCTCACGGACCAGGTGTCGCTGTCGTCGCTCACGGTCTCGCTGTCGCCGGTTACCCCCGTCGTCGAGGCCGACCCTGCGGGATTCGGCGACGGCCTCGCCGCCGGCTGGAACGGACTCGTCGCGACGCTCAACGGCATCGTCATCGCGCTGGGGTTCCTTCTCCCCTGGCTCGCCGTGGTCGGCGTCGCGGGCGCTGTCGTGTGGGCGGTCGTGCGGTCCGTGCGACGGCGCAGAGCCGCGCGGGCCGGCTGACCGCCGCCGCACGTGCCGCCGAGTTCGGAGATCGCCGCTGAGTTCGGAGATCCGCGCCGAGTTCGGAGATCCGCGCCGAGTTCGGAGCCTCGACCTGGACAGGTCCGAGCTTCGCGTGAAACTCCGAGCTTCGCGTGTAACTCCGAGCTTCGCGTGACACTCCGAGCCGCGCCGGCCGCCCCGCCTGCGGTTCTCACCCGGTCCGGGCGTTAACAGAGAAGGCCCGTCCTTACGGACGAGCCTTTTCTTGTTGGTGACCCCAGCGGGATTCGAACCCGCGTTACCGCCGTGAGAGGGCGGCGTACTAGGCCGCTATACGATGGGGCCGTTCGCGACAACCGTTCAATTGTGCCATGCCGCGGGCGCTGTTCCAAATCGGGGCGGGAGTGGCCTCGGGCCTTGCCGCGCGAGGCCCCGGCCGCTTGACTCGAGGCATGCGAGTGACCAAATTCGAGCACGCCGCGCTGCGGATCGACAAGGCCGACGGCACCCTCCTCATCGACCCGGGATCGTTCACGCTCCCCCTCGATGACCTGTCGAAAGTCGTGGCCGTCGTGCTGACGCACGAGCACCCCGACCACTGGACGAGCGAACACCTCGACCGGGCGCGCGCCGTCCACCCTGACGTGCCGATCTACGGCCCCGAGGGCGTCGCCAAGGCCGCGCCCGCATACGGGATCATCGTGGTCGAGCCCGGCGACACGGTCTCGGTGGCCCCTTTCGAGCTGCGGTTCTTCGGCGGCACGCACGCCGTCATCCACGACTCGATCCCGGTCATCGACAACGTGGGCGTGCTCGTCGACGACGCGTTCTACTACCCCGGCGACTCGTACTCCGTGCCGAAGGGCGTCGACGTCGAACTGCTGGCCGCTCCGCTCGGCGCTCCGTGGCTCAAGATCGGCGAAGCGATGGACTTCGTGGTCGCCGTCGCGCCGCGGCGCGCGTTCGGAACGCACGATATGACGCTGTCGGTCGCCGGCCGCGACATGCACCGCGCGCGTCTCGCGTGGGCGACCGAGCAGAACGGGGGAACCTTCCTCACGCTCGATCCGGGCGAGTCTACGGAGATCTGAGGCACTCGCCCAACGACAACGACGGATGCCGCGGCGGCTTCGACCCGCGGCATCCGTCGTTCGCTGTCGTAGAGACTACTCCGCGTCGAGATCGGTTTCGAGGAGGGCGACGAGTTCGTCCAGCGCCTGCTCGGCACCGTCACCCTCGGCCTTCAGCGTCACGACCGTCCCCTGCGATGCGCCCAGGCCCATGAGCGAGAGGATGCTGCCGGCGTTGAGATCCTTGCCGCCTTCGACGGCGATCGTGACGGGGATCTTCTTCTCCTGGACCGCCTGCACGAAGAGCTTCGCGGGACGCGCATGCAACCCGGAGCTGCTCGCGATGGTCGCCTGACGTTCTGCCATGGTCTCCCTCTCGTCGGAACTCATGCGGCCACAGCCGCGGCAGCCGAGGTCTCGGCCTGTTCGAGGCTCGTGCGGCCGACCCACTTCTTGAGCGCGACCACGACGAGCGCACTCACGACGGTACCGGCAACCAGCGCGACCAGGAATCCCCAGATGGGGCTGATCGCGAAGAGCACCCACACCCCGCCGTGCGGAGCCAGGGACTGCACGCCGAACGCCATCGTGAGGGCGCCCGTGACGGCGCCGCCCACCATCGAGGCGGGGATGACGCGCAGCGGGTCGGCGGCGGCGAACGGGATCGCGCCCTCGCTGATGAACGACGCGCCCAGCAGCCAGGCGGCGACGCCGTTCTCGCGCTCGACCGGGGTGAAGGACGACCGCGCGAGGACCGTCGAGGCGAGCGCCATCGCCAGCGGCGGCACCATTCCCGCTGTCATGACCGCGGCCATGATGAGGTACGGCGTGGGGTTGTCGGGCGAGCCCGCTCCCAGCCCCGCGACGGCGAAGGCGTAGGCCACCTTGTTGACCGGGCCGCCGAGATCGAAGCACATCATGAGCCCCAGGATGACCCCGACGATGATGATGCCCGCACCGCCGGCGAGGTTGGTGAGCCCGTCGTTCATGAGCTCCATGAGCGCCGCGATCGGGCGCCCCAGCAACAGGATCATCAGACCGGATGCCACGATCGAAGCCAGCAGCGGAATGATGACCACCGGCATGAGACCGCGCAGCCAGCGGGGCGCATCGAGGCGTCCCAGCCACCATGCGACGACACCGGCGAGGAGTCCGCCGATGATGCCGCCGATGAAGCCGGCGCTCATGAGCACCGCGACGGCGCCCGCGACGAAGCCGGGCGCGATGCCGGGGCGGTCGGCGATCGCGAAGGCGATGTAGCCGGCGAGAGCCGACACGAGGAAGCCCATCGAGACGTTGCCGATCATGAACGCGACCGAGCCGAGGTACTGCCCGAGCGGGCCGAACGGTGAGGTGATGTCGCCGGTCGGGAGGTTCCACAGCGCGTTCTCGGTGATGACCGTCGCGGCGTTCGCCGTCACCTCGAATCCGCCGATCGCGAAGCCGAGCGCGATCAGCAGGCCGCCGCCCGCGACGAACGGGATCATGTAGCTGACGCCCGTGAGCAGGATGCGCTGGATCTTCGCGCCCCACGACAGGTTCGCCGTCGAGGTGCTCGAGGTCGCGGTGCTGCCAGCCGCGACGCGCGCCGCCGACGGGTCCTTCGCTGCTGCGACGGCCTCCGTGATCATCGCCGCGGGCTGCTCGATCCCCCGTTTCACTCCGGAGCGGACGACGGGCTTGCCCGCGAAGCGGCCGATCTCGCGGACGTCGACGTCGTTGGCGAAGATGACGGCGTCCGCGTCGTCGATGAGCTGCTGGTCGAGCGCCTTGTAGCCGCTCGACCCCTGGGGCTCGACGACGAGGTCGACCCCCGCCTTCTTGCCGGCGGCGGTGAGCGCGTCGGCGGCCATGAACGTGTGGGCGATGCCGGTCGCACACGAAGTGACGGCGACGATGCGGGCGGGGCGTCCCTCGATCTGGAGCTCGTCGTCGGCAGAGACCGCCGCCGCGGGTGCGTCGGGGGCAGCGGCCGCGGGCGCGGCATCCGCTTCGCCGATCGCGACGCGCACGATCTCGACGACGTCGTCGTTCGTCTTGGCCGCGCGCAGACCCGCCGTGAACTCGTCCTGCATGAGGCTGCGCGCGAGCTTCGAGAGCACTGCGAGGTGCGCCTCCGCCGCACCCTCGGGCGCGGCGATGAGGAAGACGAGATCCGCTGCACCATCGGGCGCCCCGAAGTCGACTCCGGGATCCAGCCGAGCGAAGGCGAGGGACGGCGTGGTGACGGCGGCGCTCTTGGCGTGCGGGATCGCGATGCCGCCCGGCAGACCCGTCTCGTCCTTCTCTTCGCGTGCCCACGCGTCGGCGAACAGCGCCTCGGCGTCGGTCGCCCTGCCTTCGGCGGCGACGCGCGCCGCGAGGGAGCGGATGACGGCGGCCTTGTCTGGCCCCAGCTCGACATCGAGACTGACCAGTGCGGGGGTGATGGTGTCGGACACAGTGACCTCCAGGATGGGTTCTGCTTAGGGGATGCGCGTGGTGGGGATGTCGTCGTCGCCGAGGTCGGCGGGCGTCGGCACTTGGGTCCCCGGCAGGGATGCCGCGGCGGAGCCGTAGCGGATGGCGCCGGCGAGGGCGTCGGATGCGTCCGCCCCGGCGCTCTCCGCGAGCAGGAAGCCGGCCAGTGAGCTGTCGCCGGCGCCGACGGTGCTCTGCACGCGGACCCGCGGTGCCGCCGCCGCCCACGCGCCATCGGCGTCGATGTAGGCCGCGCCGGCCGAGCCGAGGGTGACGAGGGCCGATCGCACACGGGCGGGGACGATCGTCCGCGCGACGTCGACGACGGTCGCCGCGAGGTCACCGTCGGGCAACGCGACCGACGCCAGCTCGGCGAGCTCTTCGTCGTTGGGTTTGATGAGATCCGGATGCCCCGACGCGACGACGGCGTGCAGAGCAGGCCCGGAGGTGTCGACCGCGATGCGCGGGGACCCGTCGCCGTGCGCGCTGCGCACGGCGCGGATCACGTCGACGTAGAAGTCGTCGCCGACACCCGGCGGCAAAGACCCCGCGAGCACGAGCCACCGCGCCCCCGCGGTGGCTTCGACCGTCGCGTCGACGATCGCCCGGGCATCCGCGTCGGCGAGGGCGGCACCGACGAGGTTGAGCTTGGTCGTCTGCCCGGAAGGATCCGTGATCGCGATGTTGGCGCGCGCGGCGCCGTCGATCGGCACGGTCCGCGCCGGCACACCGGACGCCCTCAGGGCCGAGCCGAAGGGATCGCCGTCGGCGAGAGGCAGCACGGCGAGCGTCTCGGCACCGGCTGCCGCGACGACTCGCGCCACGTTGATGCCTTTGCCCCCGGCATCCTCTCTCTGCCGAAGCGCCTGCTGGACCTCGCCCGGCCGCAGCGGTGCCGGGAGCACGATCGTGCGGTCGAGCGACGGATTGACCGTCAAGGTCACGATCATGTGAGCCACACCTCCACGTCGGCCTCCGCAAGAGCTGCGGCGAGCGGCTCTTCGGGGGCGGCATCGGTCACGAGCACGTCGATCTCGGACAGATCCGCGAACGAGACGAGCAGTTCGCGGTCGAGCTTCTCGGCATCGGTCACGACGACGACACGGCGCGCGGCGCGGACGATCGCCGACTTGACGGCGGCCTCTTCGGGATCCGGCGTGCTGAACCCGAACCCCGCGGACACGCCGTTGGTGCCGACGAAGGCGACATCCGGGCGCAGACTCTCGATCGCACGGACGGTCCCCGAGCCGACGGCGGCGGCCGTGAGCCCTCGCAGCCGCCCGCCGATGAGGGTGAGCGCGACGTTCGAAACGCTCGCGATCGTGTGGGCGATCGGAAGTGCGTGCGTGACGACGTCGATCGGCGCGCCGGGCAGGCGCGTAGCGAGCTCTGCAGCCACAGCGGCGGTCGTCGATCCGGCATCGAAGAAGATCGACCCGCGGAACCCCGGCGCGACGGCGTCCAGCGCGCGACTCGCGATCGCCGCCTTCGCGGACGCGTGCCGTCTGCGCCGGTCGGCCAGCGACGGCTCGACGGTGCTGGCACCGTCGACGGGCACGGCGCCGCCGTGCACGCGACGGAGCGCACCGGCTTCTTCGAGCAGCCCCAGGTCACGGCGCACCGTCTCGGTCGTGACCTCGAATCGACGGGCGAGGTCCACGACCCGGACACGCCCCTCTTGCGCGATGAGCCGCTCGATGAGCGCATGACGTTCGGTCGCGTACATGTGGGTCTCCCGGGAAACTTTCCCACACAGTACAACTTAGTCCCACATAAAACAAGATCTCCGGTGATCCAGAGGGCTACGAGAAGACGGCGAGGCCGTACAGCACGAAGACCATGAGATGCGCACCGCCGTGGAGGGCCGTCGTCTTCCTGCCGAGGAACGACGTGGCCGACAGCATCACCGTGATCGCGAGCAGCGCGAGATCGACCGGACTCTCGGCGAGCACCACGATCTGTCCGGTCAGCAGGCCGATCGCGAGGACGGCGGGGATCGTCACGCCGACCGTCGAGACGAGAGCGCCGTGGCAGAGATTGCTCACCCGCTGGATCTCGCCGATGTACGCGGCGCTGATCGTCGTGATCGTCTCGGGCAGGAACACGATCATCGCGATCAGGATGCCCGAGAGCGCGACGGGCGCGCCGAGGCGGCCGAGTCCTTCGTCGAGCAATGAGGCCATGTCGTGCGACAGCAGGACGATGGGAACCACCGTGAGAACGAGCACGAGCGTGCGTGCGAGCACCTCGACGCGGTGCGTCTTCAGGATCGCGCGGATATCGGCGCGCGGTTTGTCCGGTGACGACACGGATGCCGCGGGGTCCGGCGCGTCGAGCACTTCGCGGAAGTCGTCGCGCTGCGCCCCCATCTGCCGCCACAGGAAGAAGACGTACAGCGCGACGGTCAGCAGGAGGATGAGGACCGCCTGTCCAGACGTGTACGCCCCGTCGACCCCGATGAGAGCGGGCAAAGCGAACGCCGTCGTGAGCAGCACGATCAGCAGCGACAGATACGACGACACCCCCGTGCGATTCGGCCGAAGCCCGCCATGACGGATGCCGCCCACCACCAGCGCGACGCCGACGACGAGGTTGAGGATGATCATCGACACGGCCATCACCGAGTCGCGCGCGATCGTCGGGTGCTCCCCCGGCCCCAGCATGACGGCCGAGATGAGGATGACCTCGATGACGACGATCGACAGCGTGAGGATGAGGGTGCCGTAGGGATCGCCGAGCCTGCGGGCCAGGTGCTCCGCCTGGGCGACGACGCCGAACGCGCATACGACGATGACCGCGATGATCCCCGCGAGCAGCGCAAACAGCGTCGGAGTCGAGAGATGGCTCTGCAGAACCGGGCGCAGCAGCACCAGAACCCCGAAAGCGATCCAGCCCAGCAGCAGCTGGAGGATGGCGGCCGGCGTGAGGATCGCACGGAGATGGGAGATGACCTGCATGGATCACTGCCTCGTCTGCGGGCCGTCCCGACGAAAGTCCTGACGAACGGGTCGTCCCGCTCGATGCCTTCGACGAATCCTATCGCGCCGGTGCTCTTCACTCCGCGGACGCGATCGATCAGGATCGGAGAAGCAGACGCGCGACACCGACCGTACTGTGCTGTGCAGACACCATCCTTCCGACGGGAGAACAGCCATGAGCAAGACGAACGGATTCACTGACGACGAGCGGGCGGCGATGAAGCAGCGCGCCGAGGAGCTTCGCTCGACGAAGGGCCTGAAGGGAGCTGCGAAGCGCGCGCGGGAGCTCGAGGCGTGCGTCGAGGCGATCGATGCGCTCGAGGGCACCGACAAGCAGATCGCGGTGGCCCTCAACGCGATCGTCATGGAAGAAGCGTCCCACCTCGACCCCAAGACGATGTACGGCTTCCCCTCGTATGCGCGCGACGGCAAGGTCGTCGTGTTCTACCAGCCGGCATCCAAATTCGACACTCGCTACGGCACCATCTCGTTCGACGAGGCGGCCAACATCGACGACGGCGAGATGTGGGCGACGTCGTTCGCGGTGCTGGAGATGACCCCCGCGGTCGAGAAGAAGATCCGCGCGCTCGTGAAGAAGGCGGTCAGCGACTAAGAGCGTGCACGATCGCGCCGAGCAGTGACGACGGCGCGCCCACCGGATGCACGGTGGTCGCGCCGTCGTCTCCGTTGATCGAGTCCGCCTCAGCCTCCGTACGGGCCGTACTCGACGGTCAGCGGTTCGGTGAAGCTCGCGCCGTCGCGCTCGCCCGTCGAGGTGACGGTGAGAGCACCGGCGGGCACCGACGCCGCCCTCGTGTTGAGAGAGACCGACACCGTCGCGCCGGGTCCGACGTTCGTGAACGTCTTCGACCCGAACGCGGCATCGACCTTCACCGTCACGGCGACATCCGACGGGTTGTCCACCGCGACCGACAGGTACGCGTTCGATCCGAGCGTGCGCGGCGTGACCGTGACCCGCGGGGCGTCAGGACCGGTCCCCTGCACCTGCTCGCCGTCGTAGTGCAGACGGCCCGTCTCGTCCTTGCTCCACTTCGAGAACCACTGCTCCCAGACATCCCACATCGTGTCCACCGACACGTTGTGGTCGCGCCCCGCCGTGAAGCCGTACATGTAGAGCGGAATGCCCTGGGCGTTCTCCCACCGCTGCAGCGTCGTGCGCTGGAGTTGTCCGACCCCGGTCTGCGTCGAGTCGGACGCATCCACGTGTCCGACGTGGTTGCGGTTGATCCAGTACGAGGCGACGTTGCGCACGCTGCCGGGTGCCGACAGGTAGGGGTTCCACAGGTCGATCTCGCCCATGTTCAAGAACATCGGCACGATCGAGTTCCCGGCATCCGGCGTCGGGTTCGAGGACCCGCCGTTGCCGGCGATGGCGGTGAAGTACTCCGGCATCCGGTAGGCCATGCCGTGCGTGAACATCGAGCCGTTCGAGTGGCCGATCGCGAACCGGCGGCCCGGGTCGGTGTTGTAGTCCTCGTCGATGACGGCGGTCAGCTTCTTGATGAACTCGTAGTCGTCGGCCTGCCGCTCGAGGCCGGTGTTGTTCTGGTTCCAGCCCAACGTGAGCGACGACTGGTACTGGGCACACGGTACGACGACGGTGAAGCCGTACTCATCGGCGATCTCCCACCACCGCGTGGCGTCGAAGAAGAGGGTGCATGGCTGGGTGGAACCGGCATGGACGTAGACGACGGGCGCGCCGCCTTCGGCCGCAGCCGCCTGCTCGTTCTCATAGACGACGTACTGGCGCTTCCACACCTGCCCATCGTCTTCCGTGACGATCAGGTTCTTGACGTCGACGCCGAGCTCTTCGTAATCAGGACGAGTGCCGAGCACGTTCCCGTAGATCGACGTGTTGTCGTAGCGCGTGTACGACGTCAGGAACTGCGCAATCCGCTGCGTGAGCTCGTGATCGTCGACCGCGACGTCGCCTTCCCGCACCGCGACCTGCGACACCCGCTCGCTGTAGGCGGTCGGGAAGCGGTCGGAGTCTGCCTTCTGGCGGAAGGACTGGCCGTATGCGCTGGCGGCGGCGTCGGCGACGACGTCGTTCGCGTGCTTCCAGTACGAGACCGACGAGCCTGTCAAATGGTCTGTGTAAGGGGTGAGGCTTCACCCTGAAGGAGACACTGATGACTATGAATGCTGTTAGCCCGGAGCGCGAGGAACGT
>NZ_JBHJZS010000038.1:0-28373 GCF_042271185.1 Microbacterium sp. NPDC055910 | reverse complement strand
CGAGCGCATCCCGCTCGCCCCCGTCACTCATCGCTCAGCCTGGTTGTCGACCGACGTCGAGGCATGGTTGCCGAGCTGCGCCGAGGCATCAGGCCGGTCGCCGCGCGGCCAGTTCGTCAGCGGCCGCCGCATCGACGGATTTGGGCTGGCCGATGCCGAGCTTCGCCTTGATCTTCGATTCGATGTCGGCTGCCATGTCGGGGTTCTTGAGAAGGAAGTTGCGGGCGTTCTCTTTGCCCTGCCCCAGCTGCTCGCCGTCGTAGGTGTACCAGGCGCCGGACTTCTTGACGATGGCGTGCTCGACACCGAAGTCGATGAGGCTTCCTTCGCGCGAGATTCCGACGCCATAGAGGATGTCGAACTCCGCCTGCTTGAACGGCGGGGCCATCTTGTTCTTGACGACCTTGACGCGCGTGCGGTTTCCGACCGCATCGGTGCCGTCTTTCAGGGTCTCGATCCGGCGGATGTCGAGACGCACCGACGCGTAGAACTTGAGCGCCTTGCCGCCCGCGGTCGTCTCGGGCGAACCGAAGAAGACACCGATCTTCTCGCGCAGCTGGTTGATGAAGATCATCGTCGTGTTGGTCTGGTTGAGACCACCCGTCAGCTTGCGCAGGGCCTGCGACATGAGGCGCGCCTGCAGACCGACGTGCGAGTCGCCCATGTCGCCCTCGATCTCGGCCTTCGGCACGAGGGCGGCCACCGAGTCGATCACGACGAGGTCGATCGCACCGGATCGCACGAGCATGTCGGCGATCTCGAGCGCCTGCTCGCCCGTGTCGGGCTGCGACACGAGGAGGGCATCGATGTCGACGCCGAGCTTCTGCGCGTAATCGGGGTCGAGCGCATGCTCGGCATCGATGAACGCGGCGATTCCGCCCGCGCGCTGCGCGTTGGCGATCGCGTGCAGGGTGAGCGTCGTCTTTCCCGACGACTCCGGGCCGTAGATCTCGATGATGCGCCCACGGGGCAGACCGCCGATACCGAGCGCGACATCGAGCGCGATGGAGCCGGTCGAGACGACCTCGACGGGCGCGCGCTCGTCGCTGCCCAGGCGCATGACCGAGCCCTTCCCGAACTGTCGGTCGATCTGGGCGAGGGCCGATTCGAGGGCCTTCTCGCGGTCAGCGGGTGATGGCATGGCGTGCTCCTTGTGCTCTGTCCGTCTCCGGAGGTCCGTCGCCTGTAGGCTGCCGCGCCCCGAACCGGGAGGCTCGAGAACTGCGGCAAGGCGTGTGGTGTCGTTCGACGTGTTCCACGGTAGGCAGGGGCTCCGACATCGGCCGGGGCTCTCGGCGTTCCGTGGAAGACACGCCCTCGACACCCGCTGTGGAGGAGCCTACGTCGACATCGAACGAATCTTCGACGACACGCCGGTGCGCTCAGTGGCGCTTCGGCTCCAGCCGCCCCACGCCATGGCGCCGTTCGAGGGGAACGTCCATCTCGGCGCACAAGGCGAGCCAGATGTCCTTCGGCGGCACGCCGGCCGCGAGCGCATCAGTGCCGGTGCGCCCGCCCACTCCGCCGAGCGACAGGTCGGAGAGCAGCGACTCACCGCGCGCGCCGAACTCGTCGGCGACGGCGCGCAAGAACTCACTGCGTCGCACGAGCGCGGTCGATCCCGCGCGTCAGCGCAGCGAGAGCTCGGGGCCGACCTCGGCGACGAGATCGTCGGGAACGACGTCGGGGAAGCCGTGCAGTCCCTCGAGGACTGAGATGCGATCGCCGACCTCGCGCATGATGGTCGAGATGGGCACGTCCAGTGCCTCGGCGACCGAGGCGAGGATCTCGCTCGATGCTTCCTTCTGGCCTCGCTCGACCTCGCTGAGGTAGCCGAGCGCAACGCTCGCGCGACCGGCAACCTGACGGAGGGTGCGGCCCTTCTGCTGGCGGAAGTCACGCAGGACTTCGCCGATCTCTTGGCGAACCAGGATCATTTTCAGGCCCCCTCCCTTTCGCATTCCGTCCGATGTCCGGGTGGACAACGGTACAACATCGGCTGTTTCCAATCTAATCCCGCGGGCTGTGGAATGGGTGGGAATCGCCGTACAACGAAGAGCCTCGACGAGGCGGTCACAGCTCCTGCAGACAGGTCGCGAGCGCCTTGCGGACGGCTGCGGCGCGGATCTCCGCGCGGTCACCGGGCACGTGCGTCCGCACCGCCGTGCTGCCGGCCGGCGTGACGACCGAGATGCACACCGTGCCGACCGGCTGGCCGTCCTGCGGCTCGGGGCCGGCGACACCCGTGGTCGCGACGCCGACATCCGCGTCCAGCAGACGACGCGCCCCCTCGGCCATCTGCTGGGCGACGGCCGGATCCACGGCGCCGCGCGATGCCAGGAGGTCGCCGTCGACACCGAGCACATCCCGCTTGACGTCGGTCGCGTACGCGACGACGCCGCCGCGCATCGACGCCGACGCTCCCGGAACGTCGATCAGCGCCGACGCGACCAGCCCGCCCGTCAGCGACTCCGCCACGGCGATCGTCCAGCCGCGGGCGGCGAGCCGTCGCAGGATCGCAGGCGCAGCGGCATCCGTCATCGCCGTCGCGCGCGTGCGCCGCGCACTTCGGACACGATGTAGTCGATCCCGCTCGCGATCGTCAGCGCGACCGCGATCGCCATCGTGACGCCGTTGACCCAGAAGATCCACTCCCCCACGAGCGTCCACAGCGGCAGCAGCGCGAGCGAGAGCGCCACGGCTTGAGCGACCGTCTTCAGCTTGCCCATCCAGGCGGCCGCGAGCACGTGGTCGCTGACGACGGCGAAGCGATAGACCGTGATCCCGACCTCGCGCACGAGCACGACGATCGTGATCCACCACGGAAGCTCACCGAGGATCGACAGCCCGACGAACGCCAGTCCCGTGAGCACTTTGTCGGCGATGGGGTCGAGCAGCTTGCCGAGATCCGTGACGATGTCGTGCTTGCGTGCGAGATACCCGTCGATCCCGTCGGTCGCGATCGCGACGATGAACAGCGCGGCAGCCCACCACCGGAGTGCGCCGTCGGCGCCCCCGTCGGCCAGCAGCATCCACAGGAAGACCGGAGCGCACAGGATCCGCACGATCGTGATCGCGTTGGGCAGTTGCCTCGGGATCGCCATGCGCCGAGCCTACCGGCCGCGCCGCGAGGTCAATCGCGCCCCGTGAGTCCCCACGCGTCTTCGGAGCCCTCGTCACTCTCGACGACCTCGTAGCCGTCGAACTGGGTCTCTGCCGCGTCGGGCCCGTAGGGATCGGATGCCGCCGGTTCGGGCACGTCGTCACCGCGAAGCCGTGCGAGCACGCCCGGCAGCTGCTCGTTCGTGACGAGCACGTCGCGGGCCTTGGACCCCTCGGAGGGGCCGACGATCTCGCGCGATTCGAGCAGATCCATGAGTCGCCCGGCCTTCGCGAAGCCGACCCGCAGCTTGCGCTGCAGCATCGAGGTCGAGCCGAACTGCGTCGAGACGATGAGCTCGGCCGCCGCCAGGAGCAGCTCGAGGTCGTCGCCGATGTCGGCATCGATCTCTTTCTTCTCGACGACGGCCGCGACATCGGAGCGGTACTCGGGTCGCGCCTGGTTCGTGACGTGCTTGACGACCTTCTCGATCTCGGCTTCGCTCACCCACGCGCCCTGCACACGCAGAGCCTTCGACGTGCCCATCGGCAGGAAGAGCCCGTCACCCTGCCCGATGAGCCGATCGGCACCGGGCTGGTCGAGGATGACGCGCGAATCCGTGACGCTCGTGACGGCGAAGGCGAGACGGGAGGGGACGTTCGCCTTGATGAGCCCCGTCACGACGTCGACCGAAGGCCGTTGCGTCGCGAGGACCAGGTGGATGCCGCTCGCTCGGGCGAGCTGCGTGATGCGGACGATCGAGTCCTCGACGTCGCGGGGAGCCACCATCATGAGGTCTGCGAGCTCGTCGACGACGACGAGCAGGTACGGGTACGGCTTGAGCACGCGCTCGCTGCCCGCGGGCAGCTGGATCTCGTCGGCGACGACCGCCTTGTTGAAGTCGTCGATGTGGCGGAAGCCGAACGACGCGAGGTCGTCGTAGCGCATGTCCATCTCTTTCACGACCCACTGCAGCGCCTCTGCGGCCTTCTTGGGGTTCGTGATGATCGGGGTGATGAGATGCGGTACGCCGGCGTACGAGGTCAGCTCGACCCGCTTCGGGTCGATCAGCACCATGCGCACGTCGGTCGGCTTGGCGCACATGAGCAGACTCGTGATCATCGAGTTCACGAAGCTCGACTTGCCCGACCCGGTCGAGCCCGCGACCAGCAGGTGGGGCATCTTCGCGAGGTTCGCCACGACGTAACCGCCGCCGACGTCCTTTCCGACGCCGATCGTCATGGGGTGCGTCGATCGCACGGCGTTCTGCGAGCGCAGGACGTCGCCGAGCGTCACGATCTCGCGGTCGGCGTTGGGGATCTCGACGCCGATCGCGCTCTTGCCGGGGATCGGCGCGAGGATGCGCACCTCGTTCGAGGCGACCGCGTAGGCGATGTTGTTCGTGAGCGCTGTGATGCGCTCGACCTTGACGCCGGGACCGACCTCGATCTCGTACTGCGTGACCGTCGGCCCGCGGGAGAAACCCGTGACCTTGGCGTCGACGGAGAACTGCTCGAAGACGTTCGTGATGGCACGCACGACGGTGTCGTTGGCCTCGGACCGCGCCTTGTGCGGCGTTCCCGCCGCCAGCGCATCGACCGAGGGCAGCCGGTAGTCGGCCGAGGACTGCGGGCCGTCCGTGCCCACGCCGTCGAGTCCCGGCAGCATGCCGTCGTCGGCCTGGTCGTGCGTGTCGTCGTCGCGCAGGCCCGTGCCCGAGCGCTTCGCAGCCTTCGCCGCCGACAGCACGGCAGGGTCGATGACCTCGGTGAGGGCGTCGGTCGTCGGCACCGGCGGCGGCGGCGAGGGCGGTGCGATGGCCTGCTCGAACCCGCCCTGGGGCGATCCGACCGGCAGCAGCTCGGTGAGATCCTGCGACCCGAGGCCGTCTTCGGGGTCTTTCTCGCGACCGGTCTTGTTGCGACGCCACCACGGCAGTGCCGAATCTTCCCCGTCGCCCTCGGGGGTCTCGGTGAACTCGACGGTGGACTTGGGGGCACGCGGTTCGGCGCCGAACATCCAGGCGTAGAGCTCGCCCAGGCGGTGGCCGATCCGGTTCGGCGGCGTCTTGGTGATGATCAGGATGCTCAGCACGGCCAGCAGCGACAGCACGATGTACGCGCCGACGTCGGTCAGCAGCATCGCGACGGGCTCGCCGATCATCCAGCCGAACAGGCCTCCCGCTTCGCTGAGAGCGGGCAGTCCGGAGTTCGGCTGCGGGCGGCCTCCCGCGACGTGGCAGAAGCCCGCGACGGTCCATACGAGCAGGCCGAAGCCGATGCCGATGCGGCCGTTGTCATGGACGGAAGACGGATGCCGGAAGAGCCAGCCGGCGAGCACGAGAAGCAGGACGGGCAGCACGAACGCCTCGCGGCCGAGCAGTCCGCCCACGCTGTAGGCGCTGATCGTCGCGGCGACGTCGCTGCCGATGAAGAACCACTCGTTGACGGCACCGGCGACGGCGAGCAGCACGAGCAGGAACGGGAAGCCGTCGCGGCGCTGGTCCTTCTCGAGCGTCTCGGGGCCGAACGTGCGGAACAGCCCGCCCGTCGCGTGAGCGACGGCGAGCCAGGCGCGGACGAATCCGGACGGTCGTTCGTCGTCGCCGACGTATCGCTTGGGCGCCGGCTCGGGTTTGCGGGCGCGCGACGACGATCCGCGTGCGGGCGCACGACCATTCTTGGTCGGGCTTGAGCTCCTGGCCATTCCCCCACGGTACGCGCCGCCTCGGACAATTCCGGGAGCGACGCGACCCTTCGGGACGGTCGGGGAGCCGCGAATCAGTCGACGACGCGCTGGGCGCGCGGCATCCTCACGCCTCGATGACGAGCGGAACGATCATCGGTCGGCGGCGCAGCGACTGGTTCACCCAGCGCCCGATCGTGCGGCGCACGACCTGCGCGAGCGCGTGCTGATCGCGCACGCCCGACTGCGCCGCCTCGGCGAGCGCTGCCGCGATCTTGGGCTTGACGCTGTCGAACACGGCGTCGTCCTCGGCGAAGCCGCGGGCGTGGATGTCGGGTCCCGAGATGACCTTGCCCGTCGTGGCGTCGACGACGACGATGACCGAGATGAAGCCCTCTTCGCCCAGGATGCGGCGGTCCTTGAGGTCGGCGTCGGTGATCTCGCCGACGCTCGAGCCGTCGACGTAGACGAAGCCGAGATCGAGCTGGCCGACGACCTCGACGTCACCGTCGCGCAGATCCATCACGGTGCCGTTCTCGGCGATGATCGTGCGCTCGGGGGCGATCCCCGTCTCCTGCGCCAGGCGGGCGTTGGCCATGAGGTGGCGGTACTCGCCGTGCACGGGCAGGACGTTGCGGGGCTTGAGGATGTTGTAGCAGTACAGCAGCTCGCCGGCGGCGGCGTGACCGGACACGTGCACTTTGGCATTGCCCTTGTGCACGACGTTGGCGCCGAGCTTGGTCAGCCCGTCGATGACGCGGTAGATCGCGTTCTCGTTTCCCGGAATGAGGCTCGAGGCGAGGATGACGGTGTCGCCCTCGCCCGGCTCGATCTCGTGATCGAGGTTCGCCATGCGGCTGAGCACGGCCATCGGCTCGCCCTGCGACCCCGTCGACATGTACACGATCTCGTTGTCGGGCAGGTGGCGCGCCTTCTTGTAGTCGATCAGCACGCCCTCGGGCACCTTGAGGTAGCCGAGGTCTTCGGCGATCGTCATGTTGCGCACCATGCTGCGACCCAGAAGTGCCACGCGGCGACCGTGCGCCGCCGCGGCATCCAGAACCTGCTGCACACGGTGGATGTGGCTGGAGAAGCTCGCGACGACGACGCGTCGCGGGGCACGGCCGATGACCTGATCGAGGACCGGTCCGATCTCACGCTCGAGCGGAGTGAAGCCCGGCACATCGGCGTTCGTCGAGTCGACGAGGAACAGGTCGATGCCCTCTTCGCCGAGCCGCGAGAAGGCCCGCAGGTCGGTCAGCCGGCCATCGAGCGGCAGCTGGTCCATCTTGAAGTCGCCGGTCGCCAGCGCCATCCCCGCGGGGGTGCGGATCGCGACGGCGAGAGCGTCGGGGATCGAGTGGTTCACCGCGACGAACTCGAGGTCGAACGGTCCGAGCTGCTCGCGCTCGCCCTCTTTCACCGTGAGGGTGAAGGGCTTGATCCGGTGCTCTTTGAGCTTCGCCTCGGTGAGGGCGAGCGTGAGCCCCGATCCGATCAGGGGGATGTCGCGCTTGAGGCGCAGCAGGTACGGCACGGCGCCGATGTGGTCCTCGTGACCGTGCGTGAGCACGACCCCCACGACGTCGTCGAGTCGATCCTTGATCGGCTCGAAGTCGGGCAGGATCAGGTCGACGCCCGGCTGGTGCTCTTCGGGGAACAGCACTCCGCAGTCGACGATGAGGAGCTTGCCCTCGTATTCGAAGACCGTCATGTTGCGGCCCACCTCGCCGAGGCCGCCGATCGGCGTGATCCGCAGGGTCCCCTTCTCGAGAGCGGGCGGGTCGAACGGACTGTTGGGCATGGTGTGCCTCCTCGGTTGTCGACGACCTCTTCAGGCCGACGAGCCGGATGCCGCGGCATCCGGGAATGTGTCTGTCACCGCCGTCGCGGCGGAATCATCTGGTCGTTCCGGACACCTTCGGCAGCGCGCCGCCGGCGGCGGCGTTGCGGTCGGGGCGGAAGTTCGAGAAGTCGGTGCCGGGCACATCGGACACGAGCGCGAGCTCGTCTTCGATCTTGGCGGCCTCCCACTCCTCGGGCCCCACGAGCGGGAGCCGGACGCGCGGACTCGAGATGCGACCGAGCCCGTGCAGGATGTACTTCGCCGCGACGGTGCCCGGCACGTGCGTCATGACGGCGCGCACGAGCGGCTCGAGCTGCTTGTGCGCCGCCGTCGCCTTGTGCAGGTCCCCCGCGTTGACGGCGTCGATGATGACGCGGTACGGTGCTGCCGCGACGTTGGCCGTCACGCCGATGAGGCCCGCCGCACCGATCGCCAGGTGCGGCAGCACGTTGGCGTCGTCGCCCGAGAAGTACATCAGGTCGGTCTGGTTGAGCACGCGGCTCACCTCGCTGAAGTCGCCCTTGGCGTCTTTGATCGCGAGGATGTTGGGGTGCTTGGCCAGGCGCAGGATGGTCTCGTACTTGATCGGAACCCCCGTGCGCCCGGGGATGTCGTAGAGGATGACCGGCAGATCGGTCGCGTCCGCGACGAGGCGGAAGTGCGTCAGGATGCCCGCCTGCGTGGGCTTGTTGTAGTACGGCGTGACGATCATGATGCCGTCGGCGCCCGCGCGCTCGCTCGCCTTGTACAGCTCGATCGCATGGGCGGTCTCGTTCGAGCCGCCGCCCGTGATGATCTTGGCGCGGCCGGCGGAGACGTCCTTGCCGACCTCGACGAGGCGGATCTTCTCGACGTCGGTGAGGGTCGAGGTCTCGCCCGTCGTGCCGGTGACGACGATGCCGTCGGCGCCGGCGGTGATGACGTCGTCGATGTGCTTCTCGACGGCGGGCCAGTCGACTTCGCCGTCGGCCGTCATGGGGGTGACGAGCGCGACGAGCACCTGACCGAAGGGATTGCCGGAGTGCGTCATGCATTCAGGCTAGCGGGAGCACGAGCCGCCCGGCGACGCACTGCCCGGTCAGCGCCCCGTGCTGCCGGCCCTGGCGGCGAGCGGTGCCGGCACGAACCGCGTCAGCGCGACGAGCAGCTTGTACTTCAGCGAAGGCACCGACACGGCCTTGCTGCGCGCCGCGTCGCGCAGCGAGGCCGCGACGACCTGCCGCGCATCGAGCCACATCCAGCCCGGCACGCCCTCCCGCCCCGGCGGCAGGCCCGCGCGCTCGTGGAAGTTCGTGTGGGTGAACCCGGGGCAGACCGCCGTCACGGTCACACCGCGAGGCGCGTAGACGCCGTTCGCCCAGCGGCTGAAGCTCACGACCCAGCCCTTCACCGCACCGTACGTCGAACGCGGGATGAACGCCGCGACCGACGCGATGTTGATGATGCGCCCGCTCCCCCGCGCCAGCATCGGCCCCAGTGCCGCGTGCATCAGCCGCATCGGCACCTCGACGTGCAGCTCCAGGTGCCGGGCCTCGTCGTCGATGTGGTTGCGCTCGAAGGCGAGCGGCAGGCCGTATCCCGCGTTGTTGACGAGCAGCTGGACGGGCCTGGTCGCATCGAGCAGCCGCGCCTCGACCTTCTCGCGCTGGCGAGGCTCGAGCAGGTCTGCGACGAGCACTTCCACCGCGACGCCGTTGACGCGCCGCTGTTCGGCCGCGAGCGCCTCGAGCGCGTCGCGGTCCCGTGCGACGAGCACGAGGTCCGCACCGCGGGCGGCCAGCTGACGCGCGTATTCGGCGCCGAGACCCGAGCTCGCTCCGGTGATGAGGGCGATCGTCATGCCGACAGCCTACGAGCGCGGCTCCAGCTTCAGGAAGCGGAACCGGATGCCGGTGCGCGAGGTGCGCCATCCCTCGGCCGGCTCGACGTCGACGACCCGCCACCCCTCGCGGTCCGGCGCGAACGTGTCGCCGTCGACCTCGAGGTCGAGCTCGGTGACCTCGAGCAGATCCGCCCGCGCGATGGCTTCGCGAAAGAGCGCTCCCCCGCCGATCACCCACGCGCGTTCCGGCCCCGCGAGCGCGAGGGCCTCGTCGAGGGATGCCGCCCGCTCAGCGCCGTCGGCCCGCCACTGCCCGTTGCGGGTCACGA
The DNA here is from genome assembly GCF_042271185.1 of Microbacterium sp. NPDC055910. Lineage (NCBI taxonomy): Bacteria > Bacillati > Actinomycetota > Actinomycetes > Micrococcales > Microbacteriaceae > Microbacterium > Microbacterium sp. NPDC055910. The sequence continues at coordinate 18,591 of NZ_JBHJZS010000038.1, read as the reverse complement.
CGATGTTGCGACGACCCGGCAGCGGCCGGAACCGGTCGGGAAAGGACTCCCACGTGCGCCGGCCCATGACGACGGGCGATCCCATCGTGACCGCCTTGAAATGCGCGAGGTCCTCGGGCACGTGCCACGGCATGCCGCCGTCGGCGCCGATCACGCGGTCGGCCGCCTCGGCCCAGACGAGCCCGACGCGCGCGGTCATACCGCCACCGCGGCGCGGATGGCCGGGTGGTGCCGGTAGTCCTCGACGGCGAAGTCCTCGTACGTGTAGTCGAAGATCGACTCCGGTGTGCGCGTGAGGCGCAGTGCCGGAAGCGGGTACGGGTCGCGGCTGAGCTGCTCGCGCACCTGCTCGAGGTGGTTGTCGTAGATGTGGCAGTCACCGCCCGTCCACACGAAATCTCCGGGTTCGAGCCCCGTCTGCTGGGCGATCATGATCGTCAGCAGCGCGTACGACGCGATGTTGAACGGCACCCCCAGGAACATGTCGGCGCTGCGCTGGTAGAGCTGGCACGACAGCTTGCCGTCGGCGACGTAGAACTGGAAGAGCGCGTGGCACGGTGCGAGCGCCATCTCCGGGATGTCGGCCGGATTCCACGCCGACACGATGAGGCGCCGCGAGTCCGGGTCAGCGCCGATCTGCTCGATGACCTCCGAGATCTGGTCGATCTGACCGCCGTCGGGCGTCGGCCACGACCGCCACTGCACACCGTAGACGGGGCCGAGTTCGCCCGCGGCATCCGCCCATTCGTCCCAGATGGTGACGCCGTTGCTCTGCAACCACCCGACGTTCGACTCGCCGCGCAGGAACCACAGCAACTCGTAGGCGATCGACTTGAAGTGCACGCGCTTGGTCGTGATGAGCGGGAAGCCCTGCGAGAGGTCGTAGCGCAGCTGACGCCCGAAGACGCTCGTCGTGCCCGTGCCCGTCCGGTCGTCCTTGTGGGTCCCGTGGTCGAGCACGTCGCGGAGCAGGTCTTCGTAGGGGGTGGGGATCGCCGTCGTCACGGCTGCCACGATACCCGCGCCACGGTGCCCGCGGGCTGTCGCCCACCGTCGCGCCGCCGCGCGGGGGTCGTTAGGCTGGCGACGTGGCGTCCGGAGCGCGGAGGCCCCGACCATGGGAGGTTCTGATGACTGTCACGAGCGAAGCCACCACCGCATGGAGGGGCGGTCTGACCGACGGATCCGGCGAAGTCACCTTCGTCTCGTCGGGCCTGGGCACCTTCGACATCAACTGGAAGGCCCGCAGCGAGGGCTCGACGTCGGTCACGACGCCCGAAGAGCTCATCGCCGCGGCGCACGCGTCGTGCTTCAGCATGGCGCTCTCGCACGCTCTGGCGGGCAACGGCACTCCTCCCGACTCGGTCGACACGACGGCATCCGTCACGTTCAAGCCGGGCACGGGCATCACGGGAAGCCACCTCAACGTCAACGCCGTGGTCCCCGGCCTTTCGAGCGAGGACTTCGAGCGCCTCGCCGAAGAGGCGAAGACGGGATGCCCCGTCTCGCAGGCCCTCGCCGGGATCGACATCACCCTCGAGGCGACGCTTGCCTGATTCTCCGACGAACCCGCGGCGCATCGTCGTCGCGGGTTCTTCCGGGCTCATCGGCACCGCCCTCGTCGACAGCCTGCGCGCCGACGGCGTGGAGGTCACCCGCCTTGTGCGGCGGGCGCCTCGCGCGGCCGACGAGATCGAATGGCTGACGGATGCCACGCCCCTCGATCCGGCCGTGCTCGAGGGCGCCGACGCCGTCGTCGGCCTCAACGGGGCGAGCATCGGCCGCTTCCCGTGGACGAAGCGGTATAAGAACACACTGCTGTGGTCGCGGATCACGCCGACCCGCGCGCTGGCCCGCGCCCTTCGCGACCTCGGCGCCGACGCGCCCGCGTTCGTGTCCGCCTCGGCCGTCGGCTGGTACGGCTCCGCCCCCGGCGTCGCGCTCACCGAGGATGCGCCGCGCGGTGAGTCGTTCCTGGCCGATCTGTGCGGCGAGTGGGAGTCCGCGGCGCGTGCGGCCGGAGCGCAGGCGCGCGTCACGACGCTGCGGACCGCGCCCATCGTGCACGCGCGCGGCGTGCTGGCGCCTCTCCTGCTGCTCACGAAGCTCGGGATCAGCGGACCGATCGGCCGCGGCACGCAGGCCTGGCCGTGGATCTCGCTCGATGACGAGGTGCGCGCGATCCGGCACGTGATCGATTCGGGCACGACGGGACCGGTGAACCTGACCGGGCCGACGCGAGCCACGGCGAACGACCTCGGCTTCGCCCTCGCGATGCGCATGAATCGGCCGTACCTGCTGCGCGCGCCGGTTCCGGCCATCAAGCTCGTCCTGGGCGCGGATGCCACGGACGCTTTGCTCACGGCGGACATGCACGTCGTCCCCGATGTGCTCGAGCGCAGCGGATTCCGTTTCCGGCATACGACGGTCGAAGAGGCGGTCGCGGCGGCGGTGCCGGCCGCGATGTGATCAGGCTCGGCGTTCGAGCCGCACCGCGCTGCGCACGGCCTCGCGCGCCCGCTTGCGGTCGCCGGACGCGTCGTACGCGAGGCCGAGGCGGTACCACGCTCGCCAGTCGTCGGGGTGCGCCTCGACGTCGGCGCGGTAGACCGGGAAGACGGCATCCGCTTCGTCGCGCAGCACCCGCCCGCTCGGACGCACGGCGACCTGCTCGGCGGGCAGCGCGTCTTCTTTCTCGAGGCGAGTGCCGAGCTGCTGCGCGCGCACACCGAACCACAGCTCGCGCCCGAGCGCCCACATCGCCACGAGCGGAACGACGACGAGCGCAGCGCCCATCGCGACCCCCAGGGGGTGACCGCTGAACATCAGCTGCACGCCGCGGTATCCGGCGATGACGATGTACAGCACGAGCAGCACCGCCATGACGGCGACACCCAGACGCGCGCTCATGCGCCGACCTTCATGTTCAAGAACGCATCCAGCCCCACGACGACACCCGTCGCGTCGCGGGCAGCGGTCAGGGCGATCCGGATGCCGGGGCCATAGGCCTGCGCCGGCTCGACGGTGTCGTGCACGATCGTGAGCGACTCACCGGGTCCGGACAGGACCGACTCTTGCCGGGCGATGACGCCCGGCCGCCGCAAGGAGTGGACGGGAACGCTCGCGACCTGCTGGCCGCGCGCCCGCTGGTCCACGTGCGGTGCTTCGACGGGGCCGACCTCGGAGCGCGCAGCGGCGATCAGCTCGGCCGTGCGCACGGCCGTGCCGCTGGGCGAGTCGATCTTGGTGTCACGGTGCGCCTCGATGATCTCGGCCGAGGGGAAGAACGGCGCGGCGGCGGCGGCGAGGGCCGACCCGAGCACGGAGCCGATCGAGAAGTTCGGGATGAAGACGGCGCCCGTGCCGGCGGCCTCGACGAGCGGTCGCACGAGCGCGATGCGCTCCGACGACCAGCCCGACGTGCCCACGAGCACGTTGACGCCGCGCTCGATCGCGGCGCGCACGACCTCGATCGAGACGGCCGGGGTGGACGCGTCGACGACGAGGTCGGTGTCGTCGATCTCGTCGAGGGACGATGCCGAGGACAGCACGGCGGTGACCTCGAACCCCTCTTCGGACTCGACCACCTCGCGGATGATGGCACCGAGCTTGCCGGTTCCCCCCACGATGGCCACACGCGTCGTCATATCTTCCATCCTAGGCTTCGGCCCGCGCCGCGGATTCCTCCACGACGCCCCGACGCCACCCGCGGGCACGGCGGCGTGCTCGATGCTGCAGGCTAGATCGGCGGCGGCTCGGGCAGACCGGTGCGCAGTTCGAAGGGCAGGTGCTCGAGGTCGTTGTGCGAGAGCAGCGTCCAGGGTCGGCCCTGCTTCTGCGAGAGCACCGTGAGCCCGCAGTTCGCCTGGTTGAGTGTCATCCAGCGCCACTCCGGCGCTTGCAGCACTTCGCGGACGAACCAGGCGATGACGAAGTTGTGCGTGATGAGCAGTTCGTGCACCTCGCCGCTCTTGCGCACGAGGTACTCGGCGACCGCGTCGCCCATCTGCGCACGGCCCGCCTCGACCTCGGCCTCGGTGACGGCCCCGAAGAAGGGTTCGTAACCGGCAGGGGTGTCCTCGGTCATGCCGGTCGGGAAACAGTCGAACAGCAGTGCCGACGGCTGCGGCGAGAGCGCGGGCATCCGCTCTGCCACGACGCTCGCCGTCTCGGCCGCGCGCATCAGCGGCGAATGCCAGACGGCGTCGAAGGGGACGCCCGATAGCCGGTCGGCGAGCAGAGCCGCCTGACGGCGACCGCGCGGCGACAGCGGGCCATCGGTGAGGCCGTGTTCCGCATCCTGATGCTCGCCATGCCGCACAAGATAGATGTAGTGCGTCACGCTCATCACTCCGTTGAGGGTTTGGGGCCCTGCAGGGCGCCCTTCCACCCTATGTCACGGTTCGCGGGGCACGGCCGCTCATGACTTACTCCGACGCGCGGGCGATGTCGGCCAGCTGCGCACGATTGAGGTTGACGCCGACGCCCTGCACGAGTTCTTCGACGTGGCTCGGGGCGTAGGCGTTGATGATCGGCGCCGTGACGAGCTTCTGCGCGAGCAGCCACGCCACCGCGACGGCGGCATCGGGCACGCCGAGCTCGGCGCCGACGAAATCGAGTGCCCGCAGAGTGCGGTTGCCCCGGCGGTTGAGGTTCGCGGCGATCTGCGCGCCACGCACCGACTGACTCCCGCGCGTGCGCGTGCGATGGCGCCCCGCGAGGAAACCGTGCTCGAGCGCGTGCGACGGCGTCACGGCGATGTTCTGCGCTCCCGCGACGAGGCGCAGGTCGTGGTCGAACTCGTGGCGACGCACGATGTTGAACGGAACGTCAAGCACCGTGACGCGCGGGAACCCGGCCGAGGCGAAGATGCGGGCCTCGACGAGTTGTGCGGCCGTGTATCCGACGGCGCCGATGGCGCGGACCTTGCCCGCCCCGATCAGCCACTCCGCCGTCGCGAGGGTGTCGTCGAGCGGCGCCGTCGCATCCGTCGTCGCGTCGAGGTAGAGCACGTCGATGCGATCCGTGCGCAGTCTCGCGAGCGAGGCTTCGACGGAGCGGACGAGGCTCACCGCGCCGAGGCCGGGATTGTCGGGGTGACCGCCGACCCGCACGGCCAGCACGACGTCGTCTCGCAGTCCGCGGGAGTGCGTCCACTGGCCGATGATGTGCTCGCTGCGCCCGCCCGAGAACCGATCGGAGGTGTGCACGATGTTGCCGCCGCGCTCGACGTAGGCATCGAGGATCTCGTGGCTCGACTCGAGATCGACGTTCCAGCCGAACTCGGCCCCGCCGAGGATCAGCGGGAAGACATCGAGTCCCGACTCGCCCAGCGGCACCCGCACGCCGTGCCCGATGGGCGGGCCCTGCACGGGAATCGGAGCGGAGGGATGCAGGAACGGTGAACCCGGGACCGTGGTCCGGGCCCTCGGCGCGGAGACCTCAGGGCCGCCGCCGAACGCATTCATCTTCCACCCCCGTACACCGGCGTACCGTCGAGGAACCTGCGTGACGTTCGCCCGCTGCACCCCCCGGCGCGTACTTAGAGGGTAAGGCAGAGCACGGACACGACCGCGAGGACGGGCATCCGGTCGGTAAACATTTCATAACGTTCTCGTTGCCGGTGTCGGCGCACACCCCGAAGACGACGGATGCCCGCCCCCGATGTGGGGAGCGGGCATCCGGTCGGACAGCGGAAGGACTCAGTCCTCGGCGGGCGCCTCGGCGGCGGCCTCGGCGGCCTCCTCTTCGACGACGGGCTCGAGCGAGAGCTTGCCGCGGTCATCGATCTTGGTGATGCGGACAAGCAGCTTCTGACCCACCGACAGCACGTCGTCGACGTTCTCGACCCGCTTGCCGCCGGCGAGCTTGCGAACCTCGCTGACGTGCAGCAGGCCGTCCTTGCCGGGCAGGAGCGAGATGAACGCGCCGAACGTCGCGATCTTGACGACGGTTCCGAGGAACTGCTCGCCGATCTCGGGGTTCGTCGGGTTCGCGATCGCGTTGACCTGTGCACGCGCGGCCTCGGCCGCGGGTCCGTCGGTCGCACCGATGTAGACGGTGCCGTCCTCTTCGATCGAGATCTGCGCGCCGGTCTCGTCCTGGATCGCGTTGATCGTCTTGCCCTTGGGCCCGATGAGCTCACCGATCTTGTCGACCGGGATCTGCACGCTGATGACGCGCGGAGCGGTCGGCGCCATCTCGTCGGGGCCGTCGATGGCCGCGTTGAGCACACCGAGGATCGTCAGACGCGCTTCCTTGGCCTGCGTGAGCGCCGCCGAGAGCACCGACGACGGGATGCCGTCGAGCTTCGTGTCGAGCTGGATCGCCGTGACGAACTCGCTCGTGCCGGCGACCTTGAAGTCCATGTCACCGAGGGCGTCTTCGGCGCCGAGGATGTCGGTCAGCGCGGCGTAGCGCGTCTGCCCGTCGACCTCGTCCGAGACGAGTCCCATCGCGATGCCCGCGACGGCCGCGCGCAGCGGGACGCCCGCGTTGAGCAACGACAGGGTCGAGGCGCAGACGGCACCCATCGAGGTCGAGCCGTTCGAGCTCAAAGCCTCGGACACCTGACGGATCGCGTACGGGAACTCCTCGCGCGTGGGCAGCACGGGCATGAGCGCGCGCTCGGCCAGGAAGCCGTGCCCGATCTCGCGCCGCTTCGGGCTGCCGACCCGGCCGGTCTCACCGGTCGAGTAGGGCGGGAAGTTGTAGTGGTGCATGTAGCGCTTGCTCGTCGTGGGCGACAGCGAGTCGATCTGCTGCTCCATCTTGAGCATGTTGAGCGTCGTGACGCCGAGGATCTGCGTCTCGCCGCGCTGGAAGATCGCCGAGCCGTGCACGCGCGGGATGACCTGGACCTCGGCATCGAGCGCGCGGATGTCCGCGAGACCACGACCGTCGATGCGGGCGCCTTCGGTGAGGATGCGGCCGCGCACGATCTTCTTCGTGACGGACTTGTACGCCGCCGAGAACTCCAGCGGAGCCGCGGCGGGAAGCTCGTTCGCTTCGGTCGCCGCGATCAGCTCAGCCTTGACGCGGTCCTTGAGGGCGTCGTCAGCGGAGTTGCGCTCGGTCTTGTCGGCGATCTGGTAGATGCCCGCCAGCTCGTCGTGCGCGCGGGTCGCGACGAAGTCGTAGACCTCGGAGCTGTACGGCGGGAAGACGGGGTAGGGCTGGATCTCCTTCGCCGCCGAGTTCGCGAGCACGTTCTGCGCCGCGACCAGCTCGGTGATGAACGGCTTGGCCGCTTCCAGACCCTCGGCCACGACCTCTTCGCTCGGCTTGGTGGCGCCGGCCTTGATGAGGTTCCAGCTGTTCTCGGTCGCCTCGGCCTCGACCATCATGATCGCGACCTCGCCGTCGGGGCGAACACGGCCCGCGACCATGAGGTCGAAGACGGCCTGCTCGACCTGCTCGGCGTTGGGGAACGCGACCCACTGGTCGGCGTGCTCGCCCTGGCCCGGGATGAGCGCGAGACGCACGCCGGCGATCGGGCCGGAGAACGGCAGGCCCGAGATCTGAGTGGACATCGACGCGGCGTTGATCGCGAGGGCGTCGTAGTACTCGCCCGGTGCGATCGAGAGCACCGTGATGACGATCTGGACTTCGTTGCGCAGCCCCTCGACGAACGACGGGCGCAGCGGCCGGTCGATCAGGCGGCAGACCAGGATCGCCTCGGTCGAGGGACGACCCTCGCGCCGGAAGAACGAGCCGGGGATCTTCCCGGCGGCGTACGAGCGCTCCTCGACGTCGACCGTCAGCGGGAAGAAGTCGAAGCCTTCGCGCGGGTGCTTTCCGGCACTCGTGGCCGAGAGGAGCATCGTCTCCTCGTCGAGATAGGCGGCGACTGCGCCCTGTGCCTGCTGTGCGAGGCGTCCGGCCTCGAACCGGATCGTGCGGGTGCCGAAGCGTCCATTGTCGAGGACGGCTTCGGAAGCGGTGATTTCAGGACCTTCCAAGAGGTCTCTCCTTCTTTGTTTAGGCTCGCGGGTCCGTGTGACGCGCGAGCTTCGCGAAGGAGCAGGAACAGGCAGATTATCGGCGCACGCGAAGATTCCGCGAGACCGCCTGCGCTGGCCACCAGGAGAAAGTCACCCGGCGCACGATGCGACGAGGAACCCACTACAGGGGACCAGCTTGCTGCCGGCCTGCTCCATGAGCTCATGTTGAATTGAGCGGATGCCGCATGGGCAACCTCATCGAGCCTACCAGTGCGGCGGGGCGGTATCCTCTGCGCGTCCCGTGTGGCGTCGTGCTGTCGGCCGTGGGAAGGTGGGGAGCATGAGCACCGACGACGCAACCACCCCCTCCGAGGAGATGAAGCGCAAGTTCAAGGAGGCGCTCGAGAAGAAGAACGCGCATCATCGCGAAGGCGAGGCGCACCTGGACGGTGATTCGGCCGTCCACGGCACGCACTCCGCGAAGACCAAGCGCGAGTTCCGGCGCAAGAGCGGCTGAGGAGGCACGACCGTGGTTTTCGATCCCACCTTCAACGAGATCTCGAAAGAGGCAGACGAGCTGCCCGACCTGAACGGTTCGGACGGCGAGCCGCCGTTCGAGGGCGAACAGCCCGCCGACGATCTTCCGCCCTTCGGCAAGGAGTGACGGCGCCTCTGTCGCCGACCGCCCGTGAGTCCAGCCTCCCACGGCTCGAGAGCGCGTGGGAGAGCTGAACAGCGGGTGGCGGTGAACCTCGCCGCGGACTACTCCCCCGCGAGACCACCCAGCAGGTGTCCGAAGGAGCGGCCTTCTCCGAGGTAGTTCGCGGGGTCGAACGGATCGCTCGATGTCGCCGGCGCCTTGCGTGCGATGGCCTCGGCCAGCTCGCGCGCACCGCGCTCGATGCGTGCGGCCAGCGGCGCGACGTCGTCTGCCGCCGCGCCCCAGTCGCTCGACGCGGCGAAGACCCCCGTCGACACGGGCTCGGTGTGCAGGTAGGCGAACAGCGGCCGGATCGCATAGTCGATCGCGAGCGAATGACGGGCCGTTCCGCCGTTGGCCCCGATGAGCACGGGCTTTCCGGCCAGGGCGTCGGGATCGAGCACGTCGATGAACGACTTGAACAGGCCCGAATAGCTCGTCGAGAAGATGGGCGTCACGGCGATGACCGCGTCGGCTGAGACGACGGTGTTGATCATCGACTCGAGCGGAGCCGGCGCGAAGCCGGTGAGCAGGTTGTTCGTGACGTCGTGCGCGTAGTCGCGCAGCTCGAACGTGTCGAACGTCGCCTCGATCTGCTGCCCATCGCGCAGCGCCGTCGCGGTCGCGGCGACGAGCCGGTCGGCGAGCATGCGCGTCGACGAGGGATTCGACAGTCCTGCCGAGACGACGGCGATCCGTCGAGGTGCGGTGCTGCTGGTCATGTCAGGCCTCCTGCCGTGTCGCGGCCGCGCCGAATGCCGAACCGACCGGCGCCGGGGCGTCCTGGTACGGCGAACCGCCCGTGAGGTTGTCGCCGCGGTTGGCTGCGGGTCGCGCTTCGCGCGCCGGCCCGTCGCCGTAGATCGCCGTGACGCGCGCCGCGTGGGTCGGTGCATCCGGAACGTCGGCGGGGCGGTTCTGCTGGAGTTCCCGGCGCAGCACGGGCACGACCTCGCCGCCGAGCAGGTCGAGCTGCTCGAGCACCGTCTTGAGCGGGAGCCCCGCGTGGTCCATGAGGAACAGCTGACGCTGGAAGTCGCCGTACAGGTCGCGCATGCCGGCGTACCGGTCGATGACATGCTGCGGCGACCCGACCGTGAGCGGGGTCATCTCGCTGAAGTCCTCGAGGCTCGGTCCGTGGCCGTAGACGGGGGCGTTGTCGAAGTAGGGGCGGAACGCGCGCACGGCGTCCTGCGAGTTCTTCGCCATGAACGCCTGCCCCCCGATGCCCACGATCGCCTGTTCGGGCGTGCCATGGCCGTAGTGCGCGTAGCGCTGTCGATACAGCGCGATGAGGCGCTGGTAGTGCTCGGCCGGCCAGAAGATGTTGTTCGCGAAGAAGCCGTCGCCGTAATAGGCCGCCTGCTCGGCGATCTCAGGCGTGCGGATCGAGCCGTGCCAGACGAACGGCGCGACGCCGTCGAGCGGGCGCGGCGTCGACGTGAAGCCCTGCAGGGGCGTGCGGAACTTGCCTTCCCAGTCCACGACGTCCTCGTGCCACAGGCGGTGCAGCAGGTTGTAGCTCTCGATCGCGAGCGGCAGGCCCTGCCGGATGTCCTTGCCGAACCACGGATAGACGGGGCCGGTGTTGCCGCGCCCGAGCATGAGGTCCATGCGGCCGCCCGAGAGGTGCTGCAGCATCGCATAGTCCTCGGCGATCTTCACGGGGTCGTTCGTCGTGATGAGCGTCGTCGCCGTCGACAGCACGAGCCGCTCGGTCTGCGCCGCGATGTAGGCCAGCGTCGTCGTGGGGCTCGACGACCAGAACGGCGGGTTGTGGTGCTCGCCCAGCGCATAGACGTCGAGTCCGACGGCTTCGGCGTGGCGGGCGATCGTGACGGCGTCGCGGATCTTCTCCGCTTCGCTCGGGGTCTGTCCCGTCGTCGGGTCCTGCGTGATGTCGCTGACCGAGAAGATGCCGAACTGGATGCCCGACCCGGTGGTGTTGTCGCTCACGATCCCTCTTCCGTCTCCGAGTGTCTTCGACACCCATTATGTATGCACGTGAATGTAATCGGTCCAACGCGGTGGCGCACGGGATATTCCCGACGGATGCCGCGACCCCCGGCATCCGCGAGATGTCGGGCCCCAGGATAAGCTGACGACGCGTCATGACGGATCCCTCGAATGCGGCCGCCGCCGCCCAATCGCGCTCCCCCGCGACGGGGACGATCGATTCCCCGCGCCCGAAGCCGCGCACCCCGTTCTGGGACAACGCCCGCTTCGCGTGCATCGTGCTCGTCGTGCTCGGCCACGCGATCCAGCGGCTGACGTACGACTCCGACATCGCGCTCGGCCTGTATCTCGTCGTGTATGCGTTCCACATGCCGGCGTTCGCCATCATCTCGGGCTACTTCTCGAAGTCGGATTCGCCGGGCGCCCGGCAGATGGCGCGCGTCATCACCGACATCCTGGTGCCGTACGTCATCTTCGAGACGCTGTGGACCCTGACGAAGTGGCTCGTCGAGGGGCAGGCCAATCCCAACCCGACGCAGCCCTCGTGGACGCTGTGGTTCCTGCTCGCGCTCGGGATCTTCCGGCTCGTTCTGCCGTACCTCGCGCTGCTGCGCTGGCCGCTGGCGTGGACCGTCGCGATCTCGATCGGCGCGGGGTATCTGCCCAACGTCGATTCGACCTTCTCACTGTCGCGCACGCTCGGACTGCTGCCGTTCTTCGCGCTGGGCTGGTGGCTGCGCGAACGCGGCATCGTCGAACGGCTCGGACTGCTGCGGCGGCGCCCGTGGTGGACGATCGCCGCTTCGATCGCCGTGTTCGTCGTCGCGGGGCTGACCGCGTGGCTGCTGATCGACACGTGGCGCGACATGAACCTGCGCGAGTGGCTGTTCTACAACGACAACTACGCCACGCTCGGCGGCACCGAGTGGTGGGCCGGCGGCGTGCGCCTCGCCCTGATCGCCGTCGCCCTCGTGCTGTGCACGGCGTTCTTCGCGCTGCTCCCCCGCGAGGCGCGCTTCTGGACGCACTTCGGCCAGTACACGATGTACGTGTACCTGCTGCACTCCTTCGTGCTCTACCCCTTCCGCGAGTCGGGCGTGCTGCGCAACCTCGAGCCGACATGGCTGTGGTTGCCGATCGTCGTCGTCGCATCGGTGCTCATCGCGCTGGGCTTGGCGACCAAGCCTGTGCGATTCGTGTTCCGGCCGCTCATCGAGCCGCGGCCCGCGTGGCTGTTCGCCGACAGGTCGCTCGCCCGCCGCGAGAAGCGTGGGACCGACCCGACCGGATCTCGCCGCTCACGCAAGCGGCGGCATCCGCTTCACGAGCGCTGAATCGCCTCGGGCGCGAGTCGGATGCCGCGGGCCACACGCACGATCCACACGACGAGCAGCAGCACGATCGCGACATCGGCGGCGATGTAGCCGTAATGAAGCCACGACGGCCCCGGGTCGCCGCCCGCCATCACGATGTCGCTGCGCGCGTTGAGGGCCGGCCGGATGAGCAGTGTCTGCACCGCGAGCACGACCCACAGGGCGCCCAGCTGCGCCCAGCCGGCGCGGTCGATGCGCGGCACGGGGATCGCCACGAGCGTGAGGGCGACCAGCAGTACCCAGCCCGCGATGGCGAGCGCCGTGAAGACGAGGCGTCCGACCCCGAGCCCCAGCGGAAGAGTGATCCCGGGCGCGAGGAACTTCAGCGGCGTCTCGATGAACGACAGCCCCACGATGAGGCCGAGCCACAGCGTGGGGACGATGAGACGCAGAACGAGCAGCAGACGGGGCATGACTTCCACGGTACTGCGCCATCCGGAGGTGAAACATTGGCCCGCGGGGTGGCGAATCCATTTACGCTCGACACATGAGCGACCTGAACCTGCCCGTACTCGACCTCTCCGAGCTCGACAAGGGGCCCGAAGCGGCGGCGTGCTTCCGCGACGACCTGCGGGCCGCGACGCACGAGGTCGGCTTCTTCTATCTGGTCGGCACCGGGATCCCGGCCGATCTCGAGGCACGCCTGCATCAGGCGGCGATCGACTTCTTCGCCCTTCCCGAAGAGGACAAGCTCGCGATCGAGAACCTCAAGAGCCCGCACTTCCGCGGCTACACCCGCATCGGCGGCGAGCTGACGCAGGGGCGCATCGACTGGCGCGAGCAGATCGACATCGGGCCCGAGCGCGAGGCCGTGACCGACCCCGACGCGCCCGACTTCGCCCGCCTCATCGGACCGAACCTGTGGCCCGCGGCTCAGCCGGAACTGCGCACGGTCGTCGAGGAGTGGCAGGAGCACCTCAGCCGCGTCGCCCGCAAGCTGCTGCGCGCGTGGTCGCTCGCGCTCGGCGCCGACGAGACCCACTTCGATCAGCATTTCGGTGAGCCGGCGACGCTCATGAAGATCGTCCGCTACCCCGGCAAGGACGACCCGACGCCGCAGCAGGGAGTCGGCGCGCACAAGGATGCCGGCGTGCTGACGCTCCTGTGGGTCGAGCCCGGCAAGGGCGGCCTGCAGGTCGAGCGCGACGACGAATGGGTCGACGCGCCGCCCGTGCCCGGCGCCTTCGTCGTCAACATCGGCGAGATGCTCGAGTACGCCACGCAGGGATACCTGACCGCGACCAACCATCGCGTCGTGTCGCCGCAGGCGCCCGACCACCGCATCTCGGTGCCGTTCTTCTTCAACCCCGCCCTCGACGCGCAGCTGCCCGTCATCCAGCTGCCGCCCGAGCTCGCCGCCGAGGCCCGCGGCGTGGCCCAGGACCCGGACAATCCGATCCACGACCTGTACGGCGAGAACGCGATCAAGTGGCGCCTGCGCGCTCACCCCGATGTCGCGGCCATCCACCACGCCGACCTCGTCGCCGCCCGCTCCTCCTCCTGACGCCGCCCCGCGGCATCCCGCACCTGACCGCGGGTGGAACGAACGAAGGCCTCCCCACACCGTGGGGAGGCCTTCCAAGAATGTTCTGCGCGATTGAACGCTGGTCGAATGCCTTATCGACGCAGACCGTGTCTCGATACGCGCCTCAGAGAGGCACGACTCGACGAACAGTCTCGGTCTTCGCCTTAGCGGCGCAGACCGAGACGCTCGATGAGCGAGCGGTAACGGTTGATGTCGATGTCCTGGAGGTAACCCAGGAGACGGCGGCGCTGACCGACGAGCAGGAACAGCCCACGACGCGAGTGGTGGTCGTGCTTGTGCTGCTTCAGGTGCTCGGTGAGGTCCTTGATGCGCTGCGTCAGCATCGCGACCTGCACCTCGGGGGATCCGGTGTCACCGGGGTGCGTCGCGTACTCTTCGATGATCGCCTTCTTGACGTCTGCTTCCAGTGCCATAGATTCGATCCCCTCTCTGCTTGTTGCGCGGTGCCCGTCACCTGATGTGCGAGCTCTCTTCATCCGCGGCCGATCCAACGGCAACCTCCAGAGTCTACCAGCGTTGGCGGACGAGCGGATGCCGCGCCCCGGCCGCAGCCGGACGGACACGCGACAGCGGATTTCGGACGACGCATCCGGGGCCGGACCGGTACCGCCCCGGCGGGCCCTAGAGTCGCTCCGTGACCACGACGCTGTCCTCCCCTCCTGATGCGCCGACGACGAGCTCGAACGCCTCGATCGCGGTGCAGTTCGTGCTGTGCGGCCTGGTGTGGGGATCGAGCTTCCTGTTCATGAAGGTCGCCCTGGAGGGGATCTCGCCCGCGCAGGTCGTGTGGTCCCGGCTCATCCTGGGCGGCCTCACGCTCGGACTGTTCGTGCTCCTGCGTCGCGACCGGCTCCCCCGCCGGATCGGCGTGTGGCTGCACATGACGGTACTCGCCGTGTCGTTCTGCGTCGTGCCGTTCATGCTCTTCTCGTGGGCGCAGCAGCACGTGACGAGCGGTCTCGCGAGCATCTACAACGCCACGACGCCGCTCATGACGGCGGTCATGGCCTGGCTCGTCTTCCGTGTCGAGAAGCTGCGCCCGGGCCAGATCGCGGGCATCGTGCTCGGCATCCTGGGCGTCATGCTGATCATCGCGCCGTGGCAGGGGCTCGACTTCTCGCAGAGCGTGATCGCCCAGCTCGCGATCCTCGGCGCGACGGCCTGCTACGGCTTCAGCCTCGCCTACATGCGACGGTTCGTCTCGAACACGGGCATGAGCCCGCTCGTGTTCTCGTTCCTCAACATCGGGATCGCGGCCGCGATCATGGCACTGCTCACACCCGCTCTCGTACTGACCCCCGTCGCCCTCGATCCATGGGTCGTCGCGAGCGTCCTGCTCCTCGGCTGCGTCGGCACGGGCGTCGCATACGTGTGGAATCAGAACACGCTGCGCGCGTGGGGGCCGACGCGCGCGTCGACCGTCACCTACATGTCACCCGTCGTCGGGGTCGTGCTGGGCATCATCGTGCTCGGCGAATCGCTCGGCTGGAACGAGCCGATCGGAGCGCTCGTCGTGTTCGCCGGCATCCTGCTGGTGCAGGACCGCCTGAAGCCCATCCGACGCGCCCGGACATGACGAACGGGCGGATGCCGCTCCTCGGCGCCGTCGGCGCGCTGCGGCATCCACCCGTTCGAAGGCTCACTCGCCCTGGAGTGCACCCTGCAGGTCGAGCGTGATCGTGACGTCCTTGCCGACGAGCACGCCACCGGTCTCGAGCGCGGCGTTCCAGGTGAGGCCGAAGTCCTCGCGGTTGATGACGGTCTTCGCCGTCGCACCAGCTTTGTAGTTCCCCCACGGGTCCGACCCGAAGCCGCCGAAATCGAACTCGAACGTGACGGGCTTGGTCGTGCCGCGGATCGTGAGGTCGCCGTCGACCAGGAAGTCATCGCCCTCGAGGCGGACACCCGTCGAGACGAAGTCGATCGTGGGGTAGGTCTCGACGTCGAAGAAGTCGGCGGAGCGCAGGTGCTGATCGCGGCCGTCGTCCTTCGTCGACAGCGACGCGGCATCGACCTGGGCCGTGACGGTCGTCTCGAGAGGGTTCTCAGGGGCGACGATCGTGGCGCTCTTGACGCCGAAGGCGCCCCGGACCTTGGAGATCATCATGTGGCGGACGCTGAATGCGACCTCGCTGTGGGACGGGTCGAGGACCCAGGTCCCGACCTTGTAGCCGGGGATCTCGGTGGTGGTGACGGACATTCTTCTCCTCCATGTGCTCGGCCGACGATTGCGGCATGTGAAGGTCAACGCCCCGGCGCGGCAGATCTATTCCCCTGCATGGAAATTTCTTTCCCGCGGAACGACGAAGGCGGATGCCGCGTGGGCACCCGCCTTCGTCGAGGTCAGGTCGTCAGGCGACGTCGATGAGGTCGATGACGAAGATGAGCGTCTTGCCGCCCAGGAAGTGGCCTCCCGCGGGACCGTACGCCAGGTGCGGCGGGACGACGAGCTCGCGACGACCGCCGACCTTCATGCCCGGGATGCCGTCCTGCCATCCCTGGATCAGCCCGCGCAGCGGGAACTGGATGCTCTCGCCGCGGCCCCATGACGAGTCGAACTCCTCGCCGGACTCGTACTCGACCCCCGCGTAGTGGACGGTCACGGTGTCGCCGGGCTGGGCCTCGGCGCCGTCGCCGGTGATGATGTCACGGATGACGAGGTCGGTCGGAGCCGGACCCTCGGGTGCGTCGATCTCGGGCTTGGTGCGGTCGTCAGTCATGCATCCATCCAACCGTGCGAGCACGCGGTGGTCAATGTGAGCAGCGGGACGAACTCAGCGCCCGGTGCCGCGGCGATGCCTGCGTGTCCAACCGGGCGCTGAGTTGATCTGCCCTCAGCTTGCCCAGCGCTCCAAACTCTGTCAATACCCCCTCGGCGGCCGTCGCCTGCCGTCGCGTGATGCGGATCAGGGTGCGAACAGCGCGGCGCGCGCGGCGGCCGTGCGGGCGAGCAGGACGTGCTCGTCTTCGCGGGCGTGCGGATCCCGGCCCGTGATCGCCCGCTGCCGCGCAGCCGCAAGGGCCGTGGCATCCGAGATGAAGTCGCGCATGAGGGGTCGCCGATCGCCGCGCAGCGTCGCCGCCCATGCGAGAGCGGCTCTGCGCCCGGCCGATGTCGCCAGCATGTCGGCCTCTTGCGGCGTGAACCACCCGGCCGTGGCGTAGTCGCCGAGGCGCGCACGCGTCAGCCGCGCTTCTTCTCGTCGCAGGGCGACCACCCCGAGGATGAACACGACGAAGAGGGGCACCTGCAGCGTCCAGTACAGCGCGAAGAAGTCGCCGAGCAGCGCCGAGCCGTTCCACAGGGCGTGCAACACGATCGCGCCCGCGAGACCGAGCAGCAGCGGGCCGAGGGCGGCACGCGCCGGCACTCCGCGGCGGGCGGCGAGGCCCAGCGCGAAGCCCGTCACCGCGGTGAACATGACGTGGGCGAACGGCGAGAGGATGCCGCGCACGAAGAACGTGACCGACGTGTCGGCTGCGCCTCCCTCGATCAGACTGACCGCGAAGTACTGGATGTTCTCGGTGAAGGCGAAGCCGGCGCCGACCAGCGCGCCGTAGACGACACCGTCGACCGGTCCGTCGAACGCCCGGCGCGCCGAGGCGAAGATGAGGAACAGGCCGAGGCCCTTCGCGACCTCCTCGACGATCGGCGCCTGGATGACCGCCGACGCGACATCGGAGTCGAACACGCTTCCCGCCCCGAAACCGACCACGAGCAGCAGGTCGACCCCGAGCGCGATGCCGACCGCGGCGATCGCACCCCACGCGACGGCGAAGACCACCAAGCTCATCGGCTCGGGCTCCCAGCGGTCGACGATGCGGATCGCCACGAGCACCCCGGCGAGCGGGATGAGCGCGAGCACCATGCCGACGATCGACGCACCCGGGCCGAGGGCATTCAGAAAGTACGCGACGAGGGCGACGAACACGACGATCAGCAGCCCGATCGCCCAGACGGGCGCCGAACGGCCCTTGCGAGGCCGCACCGGAAGAACGGCCGGGATCGCCTCGACGGGAGGGATCGCCGCCGGTGCCGCGTGGGGCGGTTGAGCCAGTGACGACGCGAACTCGGGCGGCGTCAGCGAAGGGCGCGGACGGGTGGGGTC
Source organism: Microbacterium sp. NPDC055910 (assembly GCF_042271185.1). Taxonomy (NCBI): domain Bacteria; kingdom Bacillati; phylum Actinomycetota; class Actinomycetes; order Micrococcales; family Microbacteriaceae; genus Microbacterium; species Microbacterium sp. NPDC055910. The sequence goes on along the minus strand of NZ_JBHJZS010000038.1, from coordinate 964 downwards.
CATCGTCATGCGCACCAGCCTATGTGCCCGCCACACGCGGCCGATGTCGCTGCCGGCGCGGTAGTTTAGAAGGATGCGTTTTGCCCACGTGGTCGCTTCTGGCGCCACTCGACCCCAGCTCGCCATCGTGGAAGACGCGGAAGCCGTCATCGTCGAGGACCTCTTCCCCGGAGCCCCCCGGGTGCTCGAGGACCTCATCGCGGGCGGAGACGACCTGCTCGACCGGGTGCGCGAGGCGAATCGCACGTCAGCCACGCGGCATCCGCTCGTCGATGTCGGTTTCGCGTCGGCGCTGCTCACCCCGCCCGTCGTGCTCGCGGTCGGGCTCAACTACGCGGCGCACTCGAGCGAGCTGGGGCTGAAGACGGACTCGACGCCGACCGTCTTCGTGCTCTGGCCGAATTCCCTCGCGGCGCACGACGCGACCGCCGTGTGGCCGCGCTCGCTGAGCGAGTCCGTCGACTACGAGGCCGAGCTCGGCGTCATCATCGGCCGCGCGGCGAAAGACGTCTCTCCCGAGGACGCCCTCGACCACGTGTGGGGCTACACCGTCGTCAACGACATCACGGCGCGCGACATCCAGTACTCCGAGGCGCAGTGGTCACGCTGCAAGTCGTTCGACGGCTTCACGCCGACGGGCCCGTTCGTCGTGACCGCCGACGAGATCCCCGATCCGCAGGATTTGCGCATCTGGACGGTGCTGGACGGCCACACGATGCAGGATGCCACGACCGGCCAGATGGTCCGGCCCGTGTCCGCCCTGGTCTCGCACCTGTCGAAGTCGGCGACGCTTCTGCCGGGCACCCTCATCTCGACGGGGAGCCCCGGCGGTGCGGGCTACAGCCGCGACCCGCAGGTGTTCCTGCGCGACCGCTCCACCGTCACGGTCGGCATCGACGGGATCGGCGAGCTGACGACCCACTGCCGCATCCTGGACTGACGTGAAAGGGCGACCCGCTCACGC
>NZ_JBHJZS010000037.1:0-29345 GCF_042271185.1 Microbacterium sp. NPDC055910 | reverse complement strand
GCTCCGAGGAGCGGCCCCTTTCTCGTTGCGTGACGTCAGGTCCAGCTGATCGGAGCCTCGACGATCTGCGGGTACTTCGCCTCGATGTAGCGCGTGTACTCGTCGATGTGCTCGCGCATCGAATCCGCCGCGGCGGTCGGATCGTGCGCGGCGAGGGCCGCGTAGATCCGGCTGTGCGCCTGGTGCACCGCGAGGCGTCGGTGCTTGGGGTACTCGATGCCGATCGAGGTGCCGTCGAGGATGCCCGTGAGCGCGTCGATCATGTGCGCGAACAGGCTGTTGCCCGACGAGTGGGCGATGAGGTCGTGGAACTCCTGATTGGTCGCGGCGAAGACGTCACTGTCATCGATCCCTGCGACCATGCGGTCCAGATTGTCCTTGAGCGCGGCCAGGTCCTCGTCCGAGACCCGCCGTGCGGCCAGCCGGGACATCGCGGGCTCGAGCGTGCCGCGTGCCTCGACGATGTTGCGGTAGGGGGCGTTCTCCATCTGCATCAGCAGCGAGATGGCGGTCGCGAGGCCGGCGCCGTTGGGAGCCTCGACGACGGGCCCCCCGCCGGGCCCGGGCTTGAGGGAGATCAGTCCCTGGAGCTCGAGGTAGCGAAGCGACTCACGCAATGTCCCGCGCCCGATCTGATACTGCTCGAGCATCGCCTTCTCCGGAGGGAGACGGTCGCCGGGGACATTTCCGCGACGCTGGATGTCGGCAACGATCTGTTGCGCGACGAGCAGCGCCGTCTTCTGTGGCCGCAATGTGGTGTGGTTCATAAGCGGTCCTTCATGTTCTTTCGCGTGTGCGCGAAGTTTGGGCCAATGGTACGCATAGTTGGGCGAGACGCTCAGGGAGTTGTGGAAACTGCTGCGGTTTCCGAGATGATCCCCGCTGCTGCCAGTCGCCCGAGCTCATCGGCCTGCATGCCCAGCCGCTCGCGCAGAACATCGCCGGTGTGCTCGCCGACGCTCGCGATGCCGTCATAGGCAGGTCCAGAATATCCGTCGACGTGGAGCACCGGTCCCGGCATCTTCGCGGGCCCGAGGATCGTGCCGGCGATGTCGACGAGCGTCCGCTCGAGGAAGTGCGGATCGGCGACGATGTCGCTCGAATCGTTGACGGCCGCCGCGACCACCTCGTACTCCTCGAGGATGGCGAGCACCTGGTCGCGGGGGCGCGATCGCACCCAGTCGCGCACGACTTCCTGGAGGGAGTCGTTGTTGCGCATGCGGGCATCGTTCGTGGCGTAGCGCTCGTCGGTCTTGAACTCGGGGACGCCCATGGCGTCGAACAGGCGCATCGCGATCGTCTGGGCCGAGGCGGCGATCGAGAGCCACCCGCCGTCGGCCGCCTGGTAGATGCCGCGCGGGGAGGCGGCGCCGGAGGTATTGCCCTGCCGCGTCATGATCGTGCCGGTCGCGGTGTAGTTGAGCAGCGCGTCGCCGAGGATGAACATGAGCGGCTCGTAGAGTGCGATGTCCACGACCGAGCCGGCGCCCGTGACGCTGCGGCGGTAGAGCGCCATCGCGGCGCCGAACGCAGCCGAGATGCCGGCGATCGAGTCGGCGAAGCCGAACGGCGGCGCCGTCGGGGGAGTGTCGGGCCAGCCGTTGAGGAACGCGAAGCCGCTGGCCGTCTCGGCGACGGTGCCGAACCCGGGGCGCTCGCGGTAGGGGCCCGTCTGCCCGAAGCCGCTGATGCGTGCCATGATCAGCCCGGGGTTGTCTGCCGAGAGGGAGGCGTAGTCCATGCCCCACTTCTCCAGGCGCCCCGGGCGGAAGGACTCGATGACGATGTCCGACTGGGCGATGAGGGAGCGGACGATCTCCTGCCCCTGCGTGGAGCGCAGATCGATGCCGACCGAGCGCTTGCCGGAGTTGATGCGCACGAAGCCGAGAGAGAGCCCGTCCTTCTGGGGCTGCCACTGGCGCGCCATGTCGCCGTTGGTGGGGTCCTCGACCTTGACGACGTCCGCCCCGAAGTCGCGGAGCATGCGCCCGGCTGTGGGGGCGGCGTACATCGCGCCCAGTTCCAGTACGCGAACGCCTGCCAGGGGCGCGCCATTGGTCTCTGACATCGCTTCTCCTCGATCCTCACCGGTGAACACCGATCACTGCTAATAATGATAGTAATAGATTCGAGTAGGTTCGCGACTCCGAGGAGACTCCATGAACGACATCTTCGATCTTTCCGGCAAGGTCGCTCTCGTGACGGGCGGCAGCCGCGGCCTCGGGCTCGCGATGTCGCGGGCACTCGCCGCAGCCGGAGCCGACATCGTGATCGCGAGCCGCGACGGCGACGCGTGCGAGGCTGCCGCGGCGCAGATCGCGGGCGAGACCGGCCGCACCGCGCTGGGCGTCGGCGCCCACGTCGGTAAGTGGGATGACCTTCCCGCGCTCGTCGACACGGCCTACGACCGGTTCGGCAAGATCGACATCCTGATCAACAACGCCGGGATGTCGCCGCTGTACGACTCGATCGGATCGGTCACCGAAGCGCTGTTCGACAAGGTCTTCGATGTCAACCTCAAAGGCCCGTTCCGCCTTTCCGCGCTCATCGGTGAGCGCATGTTCGCGGCAGGTTCGGGGTCGATCATCAATATCTCGAGCGCGGCGTCGTACCGCGCCCGGGCACACAATCTGCCGTACGCCATGGCCAAAGCGGGCCTGAACTCCATGACGGTCGGGCTGGCGCACGCCTTCGCCCCCGTCGTCCGCGTCAACACGATCGTCGCCGGCACGTTCCTGACGGACGTGTCCAAGGCGTGGGACATGGAGGCCTTCCAGCGCCGCGCCGAGGCCTTCGCCGCCCGCAGGGGCGGTCAGCCCGACGAGATCATCGGGGCTGCGCTCTACCTCGCCAGCGACGCGGCGTCGTACACGACGGCATCGACGCTCACCGTCGACGGCGGCCAGCCATGACATCCGTCGCACTCGAGATCGACGCAGGCGTCGCGACGCTGACGCTGAGCCGGCCCGCGACGCTCAACGCCTTCGACCTCGATCTCGCGGCGGAGCTTGTCGCCGCCGTCGCTGACGTCGCGCGCTCGGACGCCGAGGTGGTGATCCTCGCCGGTGAAGGCCGCGCATTCAGTGCGGGCGGCGACGTCCGTGCGATGGCGGGTTCGGGGGATCCGGCGCAGTACCTGCGAGAGCTCACCCGCGACATCCATGCGGCCCTCGCGGCGCTTCGCGAACTGCCGATCCCGGTGATCGCTCGCGTCCACGGCGCAGTCGCCGGAGGGGGGCTCGGACTCGTGCTGGCCGCCGACATCGTCGTGGCTGGTGCCGACGCGACCTTCACCGCGGCCTACGGTGCGATCGGACTGTCGCCGGACTGCGGGGTGACCGCGCTTCTTCCCGACATCATCGGCGCGGGCAGGGCGCGCGCATTCCTCGTCGGTGGTCGTCGCATCGACGCGGCAACCGCGATGCAATGGGGACTCGTCCACACACTCGTGCTTGCCGAGGGCCTCGATGAAGCGGTGGCGGAGGCCGTCGAGAATGCGCGGCGTGCGGGGTCTGCCTCGGTCGCCGCGACGAAGGCGCTGCTGTCGGGCTCGGGGTACCGCGAGCATATGGAGCGCGAGGCGACCGTGATCAGCTACCTCGCAGGCACGACGGCAGCTGCCCGGATCGCTGCTTTCGCCGGAGCCGCCGGGAACAGGTCATGATCGCGGATCTGTCGGTGATGAAGACATTCGTCTCGGTTGTGGATCAGGGCTCGGTAGTCGGTGCGGCGAAGGCCCTCGGATACTCTCCCGCCGCGGTGTCGAGACAGATGGGATGGCTTCAGCGCAGGCTGGGCGTACGCCTGTTTGTGCCGGTGGGGCGCTCGATCGAGCCGACGGCGCCGGCGCTGGAATTTGTGCAGCGTTGTCGCGAGGTGGTCGAGGAGGTCAGACGCTTCGAGTCGTATGCACGTGACTTCGCGTCCGCCGAGGGAGCAACCACCCAAGGACAGGCCGCCTATCAACCGCAGCCCGGGTAGGTGACGCGGCCGTTCGAGTCGATCACGGCTCCGGCCGTCAGAGTCGCCGGCGTGATCTTCGCGCCGATGATGTTCCGTACCTCATCGCCGGCGGCGAGCACATGATCGGCGACGATGCGGCGGTGGCAGCGCCACCACACCGCCTCTGAGCACATGATCGCGGTGGGTCGCTCGCGGGCGCGCCCGCGCAGCTGCTCGAGCGCGTCGTGGAATTCGTCTGTGAGAGCCCAATCGGCGTAGTTGTGGAAGCTGCGGTTCTGCCAGAACGCGTTGACGTTGCGCGGCACATCCTTCGAGGTCGATCGCCGGCCCGTGAGCGCCTTGGCCCAGTCGTAGCCGATGCCCGCCGTTTCGAGTCGCTTCGTCAGTGGGTCCTGGTCGAAGTGCGGATGCGCCCGTGATCCGGGCAATCGACGGATGTCGACGAGCAGTTCCACACCGGCACCCTCGAGCACCTCGATGAACTCGTCGGAGGACAGATCGGAGTGTCCCACGGTGAACAGGGGCGGTGTTGCGGCCTGAGCCATGCGGCCAGGTTACGTGTTTCCCGCCCCGCGAGTGACAGGTCGACCGCCTATTTACTAGGTCTTCCATGTAAAGTGATCACCGTGCCGCAGCCGGCACACGATCTGACGCCGAAACGACGCACAACGTCTCCTTCGGCTCTGCAGGAAGGAGACGTCGATGTCCACGACCAGCATGACGAGCACGCTCACCGCCGATGAGCGGGCGGCGATCCTCGACGCGGTACGTGAGTTCGCGCAGACCGAGCTCGCCCCGCACGCTCTGGACTGGGACGAGCGGTCGCACTTTCCGCGCGAGGTCCTGCACAAAGCCGGCGACCTGGGCCTCGGCGGCATCTACGTGCGCGAAGACGTCGGCGGCGCGGGTCTGGGCCGCGCTGAGGCGGTCGAGATCTTCGAGGCGCTCGCGTACGGCGACCCGACGATGGCCGCGTACATGACGATCCACAACATGGTCGCCTGGATGATCGACACCTACGGCGACGACGCCCAGCGCACCGAGTGGCTGCCGCGGTTGACGACGATGGGTGACCTGGGCGCCTACTGTCTCACTGAGCCCGGCGCCGGCTCCGACGCCGCCGCGATCACGACGAGCGCCATCCGGGACGGCGACGAGTTCGTGCTGACGGGCGTCAAGCAGTTCATCTCGGGTGCCGGCGCGGCATCCGTCTACATTGTCATGGCCCGCACGGGTGAGCCGGGAGCGCGCGGCGTCACCGCCTTCCTCGTCCCGAGCGACGCGGCCGGCCTGTCGTTCGGCGCCAACGAGAAGAAGATGGGCTGGAAGGCGCAGCCGACGCGCCAGGTCATCCTCGACGAGGTGCGGATTCCCGCCGCGAACGTCCTCGGCGACGAGGGGCAGGGCTTCCGCATCGCGATGTCCGCCCTCAACGGTGGACGCATCAACATCGCGGCCTGCTCGCTCGGCGGCGCCCAGTGGGCACTCGATCAGGCGATCCGCTACGTCAACGAGCGCTTCACGTTCGGTGAGCCGCTCGCCGAGAAGCAGAGCGTGATGTTCACCCTCGCCGACATGGCGACCGAGCTGCGCGCCGCGCGCGCCCTCGTGCGCGACGCCGCGGCGGCCCTCGATGCCCAGGCTCCCGACGTGGCGATGCAGTGCGCCATGGCCAAGCGCTACACGACGGATGCCGGTTTCGACATCGCCAACCGTGCCCTCCAGCTGCACGGGGGCTACGGCTACCTGCAGGACTACGGCATCGAGAAGGTCGTGCGCGATCTGCGCGTGCACCAGATCCTCGAGGGGACCAACGAGATCATGCGCGTCATCATCGGCCGCGAGGTGCTGCGGCAGCAGTGAGCGAGGTCAGGCGTCGCCGCTGAGGATGCGCGCCACCGCGCGATCGAGCTCGTCCTCACCCTGCAGCAGCCGGATGCTCTCCATGAGCTCGAGCAGGGGCTCCTGCATGACGGCGAGCACGTCGAGGTTTTCATCGACCGCGTTGAGCATGAACACGAGCCCTCCCGCGATCCCGACGGTCCGGATGCTGCCCGCGACACTGTCGTCGGGGTCTCCGCCGACATCGGCGAGCCGGATCGTCGCGGCGGACTGCAAGACTTCGCCGAACGGCACCGAGGTGTGACGCGTGACCTGCACGGGCGTGGGTGAATCGAGCCCGAGCACCGCGAGTTCGGGGAGCGCGGGCGTCGCGGCATCCTGCTCGAAGACGCTGAGATATGCCACGCCCATCGCCCGCCCGTCGAGCGGCGCGAACCACAGGGCCTGATCGACCTGCGGGGGCCTTTCGGAGGCGACGCTCAGCGCCATCGCCTCGAACACCGCGCGGCTCTCGGCGTCATCGGGCACGGCGGCCGCCGCGAGCTGGGTGGCCCAGGCCGCGGCATCCTCCCACTGCAGGTAGGGGAACCCGGGCGGGATGCCCAGCCAGTCGTTCTCGTCGAGCTCGATGACGTACTCGGTCATGTGCGCTCCCCCCAAGCGAACGTGCCGATGATGCCGTGGCCGAGGTTCTCGAGGGCGCGCGTGAATTCGCTGTCACGATCTTCGGCGAGCATCGTCACGGCGAAGATCAGGTGCAGCCCCGCCGTCGGCTCGCCCTCGTCGGGCCGTGGAATGACGTAGTGGATCGTCGTCGATCCCGCTTCATCGGATCCTTCGAGGGTGTTCTGCCGCTCGATCCAGCGGTACCACCGCACACCGTCCACCTCGACCAGTTCGGGCGTCTGTCCGGTCGCGAGCCCCGTGACGGCCCGGTCCAGGGTCGACCCGGTCGTGACCTGCACGGGCACGACCGTGAGCGATGCCGGCACCGTGAGGTCGCCGGGCACGGCGACGGGCAGATGCACTCCGACCGCGCGTCGCCGGCGCAGGCCCTCGAACATGCGGTGCACGTGCTGGCGGATCGCCATCACGACGTCGGCGCGGCCGGCTTCGCGTGCCCCGGCGGTCGCGAGGGCGGTGAGTGCCTTCTCGCTCTCGAGGTCGGGCCGGAACTCCTGCCAGCCCGGAGGGAACAGCATCGAGAACCGGATGCCGCGTGCCACCTGATCGCTCACAGCTCTCGTCCTGTCATGCCCGCTGCCGCGCGCCGGGCGGCGACGTCGGCAAGATCGGCTTCGAGTGTCTCACGATGCCGGCGGCTGTGCTGAGCGCGGCGCCGCAGAGCGACGGCCTCTTCGAAGAACGGATCCTCGGGTGCTTCCGGGACCGGCGACGGCGGCAGGGTCGCGCGCCGCACGATGAGCACGATGAGCGCGACGACGACGACGGGCACGGCGAGCCAGTGCCAGCCGATCGTGCGGTCGCCGTCGGTGAACGGGCTCGGCTCGGAGTAGGCCAGGGCGAAGAAGATCGGCAGCAGCAGGAAGACCGTCGCAGTGAAGAGGATCGTGTTGCTGACCAGCGGAGCGTGGCGGCGATCGACGAGCGGCCAGATCAGGATCGCGGTGAGCAGCGGCAGGAAGCCGACCAGGATCGTGAGCCACGACGGCAGGGGGATGAACGGGAACGTGACGTCGGACTCCCACACGGTCGAGCCGGACGTGAGATCGGGGATGCCCGAGGCGAGGAAGTTCACGATCGTGATGACGATGAACAGCAGCGAAACGAGGAGGCCGATCGTCATGGGCAGCCAGAAGAGGCCGAGCCGCTTCTCGCGCCGACGGTCGGCCTCGTCGACGAACTCGTAGGCGAATGGTCGGGAACGCGCGCTCATTGCGCGAATGCTCCTCGGAACGAGTCATAGCGCTCGGAGATGCTGGATCCGATGAAGTCGCTGTTCGCGACCCACGTTCCCGCGAACTCGACCCGGCTTGCGATCTGCGCGAACGAACTCGGCCCCTGGCCGGCGACGGCGCCGCTGCGCGCCCACGCGGCGGCGGCGTTGCCGACCGTGCCCTCGTTGCGCAGCAGGAAGTTCGAGAAGCTCGTGACGGAGTTGTGCCCGCCGCGGAACGCGTTCATGATCGGGCGGTCGATGAAGAAGTCGCGCATCGAGAACTGGCCCAGCAGACTGTTGCTGCGCACCCACGACCGAGCACCGTACCAGGTGTTCCGCGCGAAGTTCCAGGTGTTCTGGCCGGCGGCACCGACTCGCGAGAACAGTCCGCCCGACATGGGCGAGTACCCGAACCGGGGGAACGTCGAGCGCACCGACTGGCGCAGCACGGTGCGACCGCTCGAGAACAGCGCCGATGTGCCGCGCAGACCCGCGAGACCGCCGCGCATCCCCTGGATGAGCGGCCTCGCGAACGGGATGATCCCGATGATCGACATCGTCAGATCGAGCCAGTTCCCTCGACCCTTGGCGAACTTGAGCAGGTTGATCGTGAGCATGACCAGACCCACGACGGCGCCGATCGCGGCGATCGCGAGGGCGATGGGACCCGTCACGAACAGCGCCACGACGGCGAGCCCCACGGCGATCCAGCCGAGCACGGGCAGCAGGTCCTCACCCCACGCGTCGTTGTTGTCGGCCGCGTCGAAGGCGTCCTCGATGCCGTTGACGGCTTTGTCGTACGCGTCCGACCACGTCGAGAACGACCGGTCGAAGCTTCCCCACAGCGTCTCGAGGTTGCCCTCGGCGGTCTCTGTCGCCGAGCGCGCCGTCGTCTGAGCCGTGAGCGCCTGCTGCTTCTGGGCGTCGGTGACCTCGTCTTCCCACGGCATCTGCCACGCGTGGTCGCGCACGAGGGCCTCGGCCTCGCGCTCTTCCTGGCGCTTGGTCTGCACGGTGGTGTGCGCCGATTCGATCTTCGGGATGAGCGGGTGGATCACTTCCTGCGCTGTTTCGAGCTTGCGGGCGTACGTGGTCAGCGTGATGCCGGTCCGGCTGTACCGGGTCGCCGCCTTGCTCAGCTCGGGGTGCGTCTCGCCCGCGGCCTCGCGCACGGCGTCGACGGACTCGGCGATCTGCCGGGTGCCTTCGCTGATCAGGCGCAGCTGAGTCACGGTGCGCCGCATGACGCGCGCGGCATCCTTCAGATCGGTCGCGTACCGGTCGATGTCGGACGGAGTGCCCTCGAGACGGCGCAGCACATTGTGCTGGGGTGAGGTGAGAGTCACCGGTGTGCTTCCTTACCGTGGCTGATGGAGCGCGGGATCGTTGTCGGCGCCGTTGGACTGCATCGCGGCTGCGGCTTCGGCATCCCAGTTGCGCCAGCCGTCGATGACGTCCTGCAGGTGCTTGCGGATCTGATCGAGGTTCTCTTTCAGATCGTCGCGGGTGTTGTTCCAGTCGTTCTCGAAGTCGGCGGCCCGTCCGCGCAGCGATCCGCGGCCGTCCGGTCGGCCGATGGCCTCTTGGATGCCACCGGACACGCTCGTCGCCTCGTCGAACTCCGCGATCGAGGCGTCGAGGTTGGCGACGACCTCGTCGAGTTCCTGCATGTTCAGATAGATGTCGGGCACAACCGGCCTCCCTCCGCGCGCGTCGCCGACTCAGCCGGTCAGTTGCCGGCGAGTGCCTGGTCGGTGTCCTTGATGGCCTGCATCATCTTGCGCAGCGACTCGCCCATGTCGCTAATGCCCTCGATGGCCTTCTCCAGACCCGTCGTCAGCTCGTTGTAGCCCTCGCCGAACTTGCCCGACGCGTGCTCGGTCTTGAAGTCATCGCCCAGGAGGCGATCGACATCGGCCTTCAGGCGACGCAGCACGTCGCCGATCTCCTCGCGACCGGTCTCGAGCTTGCCCGCCATCGAGTCCATCTCGCCATAAGAAGCCTTGAAATCAGCCATGATCCACCCCTTGGTCTCTAGGTCCGGGCGTTTCCCCGGTCGACACACAGGCTAACCGAGGCTGGGGCGACGCCCCATGGGGAGGATTACCCACCCACCTCATTCCGTGCGACATGATCGGATGAGGACATCCGAGGGAGGACACCATGAGCGAGTACGACACGATCATCGTCGAGACGCGAGGCCGCGTCGGCTGGATCACGCTGAACCGACCCGAGGCGCTCAATGCGCTCAACACCCAGGTGTGCCGCGAGGTCGTGGCCGCAGCATCCGCGTTCGATGCCGACACCGGGATCGGGGCGATCGTGCTGACGGGTTCGGAGCGCGCATTCGCGGCGGGCGCGGACATCAAAGAGATGGAGTCGATGTCCGGGCTCGACATGCTCATCGGTGACCACTTCGGCGGCTGGGCCGACTTCGCCGCCGTGCGCACGCCCGTCATCGCGGCCGTGTCGGGCTTCGCGCTCGGCGGGGGCTGCGAACTGGCGATGATGTGCGACATCATCCTCGCCGCCGACACGGCGAAGTTCGGGCAGCCCGAGATCAACCTCGGTGTCATTCCCGGCATGGGCGGATCGCAGCGGCTCGAGCGTGCCGTCGGCTACTACAAAGCGGCCGACCTCATCCTCACGGGGCGCATGATGGGCGCCGACGAGGCCGAGCGCTCCGGCCTCGCCTCGCGCGTCGTGCCTGCTGCCGACCTGCTCGACGAAGCGTCGAAGCTGGCCGAGACCATCGCGTCGAAGTCGCTGCCGTCGCTGTATGCCGCGAAGGCGGTGCTGGATGCTGCGCTGGAGACGCCGCTCGCCGAAGGCCTGCGGCTCGAGAAGCACGTCTTCTCGGCACTGTTCGACACCGAAGACCAGCGCGAAGGCATGTCGGCGTTCCGCGAGAAGCGCTCGCCGGACTTCCGCCACCGCTGACCCGCGGTCTCCTGCTCGGTCCCTGAGCCTGCCGAAGGGTGGTCCCTCTCTCCGCTCGGTCCCTGAGCTTGCCGAAGGGTCGTCCGTCTCTCCGCACGATCCCTGAGCGTGTCGAAGGGTGGTCCCTGAGCTTGTCGAAGGGTCGCGATGCGCTGCTCCCGCTCAGCATGCCCCCGCGACGGCCTGCGGCCGCCGCTCCCGCCAGACCCGATGCCAGCTTCGCGGGAGCAGCGCATCGCTCCGCCGCGCGGGGCTGAATCCTGGTCCCTGGGCCTGCCGAAGGTGGCCCCTGACCCCGCTCGGTCCCTGAGCTTGTCGAAGGGCGGTCCCTGAGCTTGCCGAAGGGTCGCGATGCGGGGCTGAGTCCTGGTCCCTGGGCCTGCCGAAGGGTGGCCCTTGAGCTGGTCGAAGGGGCGTTCGTCTCGCGACGCTTCGGCAAGCTCAGCGACCGGGGTGGGGGAGTGTGCGTGCGGGGCGACGCTTCGGCAAGCTCAGCGACCGGGGTGGGGGCGTGTGGGTGCGGGGCGGCGCTTCGGCAAGCTCAGCGGCCGAAGCTCACCGACCGAAGCTCAGGGGTGGGGGAGGGGGCGTGCGTGCGGGGGGGACGCTTCGACAGGCTCAGCGACCGGGCCCGGCGACCGGGGAGGGCCGCGCGGGGCCACGCGGTCAGAGGGGTTCGGGCATCGGCCGCGGGTCGGTGAAGTCGCCCGAGGCTTTGCGCAGGCGCGCGATGATGCGCACGAGCTCGGCCGTGTCGTCGTCGCCGAGGCCGGGGCTCTCGAACACCGACGTATTGAGCGCCGCCGTCGCGCGCTCGACGAGCTCGCGGCCCGAGGCGGTCAGCACGAGCATCGCGGCGCGCCCATCCTCGGGGTGCGGCTCGCGCTCGGCGAAGCCGTCGCGCACGAGCCGATCGACGGTGTTCGTCACGCTCGTGGGGTGCACCTGCAACCGCGCGATGGCGCTGGCCATCGGCATCCGTCCTTCGCGCGTGAAGGCGAGAAGACGCAGCATCTCATAGCGGGCGAACGACAGACCGAAGGGCTTCAGCGTCGTGTGGATGCGCGCCAGCATGAGCTGCTGCGCGCGCATGATGCTCGTCACGGCGGACATGCCGGCAGCGGCATCCGTCCATCCGTGCGAGACCCACTGGCGCTTGGCTTCGGCGATGGGATCGACCGGCAGCGGTCCGCGTCTGGCCATGGGTGCTCCTCCTGCCTCCACGGTACCGTCGTGCGGATCGAACCTCGAACGACGCGCAATGTATACACACGGGCACATTGTCCGGCGTCGATGCCGGCATATTGCCCTCGATTGGATACGAAGAAAATGCGCGGATAGACTCACCGCAGGTGTGAGGAGTGTGTTCGATGAAGATCGTCGTCCTGGTCAAGGAAGTGCCGGACACCTATGGTGACCGCAAGCTGAGTCTCGAGACGGGTTTGGCAGATCGTGCCGCGTCCGAGGCGGTTCTCGATGAGATCGGTGAGCGCTCGCTCGAGGTCGCGTTGTCGTATGCCGACAAGAATGCGGACACCGAGGTGGTCGTGCTGTCGATGGCGCCGCAGTCGGCGCAGGCCACGGTGCGCAAGGGGCTCGCGATGGGTGCGGCCTCCGCCGTGCAGGTCGTCGACGAGGAGCTGCTCGGTGCCGACATGGGGCTGACGGCTGAGGTTCTCGCCGCGGCGTTGAAGAAGGTCGGGTTCGACCTCGTCGTCGCGGGCAACCAGTCCACGGACGGTTCGGGCGGGATGGTGCCGGCGATGATCGCCGAGCTGCTCGATGCTCCCGCTGCGCTGAACCTCTCGTCGGTCGAGATCGGCGAGAGCTCGGTGTCGGGTGTTCGCGCGACGGATGCCGGCACGGTCGAGGTGTCGGCGACGTTCCCCGCGGTCATCTCGATCACCGAGGCGCTGCCGGACGCACGGTTCCCGAACTTCAAGGGCATCATGGCGGCGAAGAAGAAGCCGTTCGAGACGCTGTCGCTGGCCGACCTCGGTGTCGAGGCGCTCGCCGCGGACGTGTCGCGGTCGATCATGGTCGGCCTGAGCGAGAAGCCGCCGCGCGAGGCGGGGGTCAAGATCGTCGATGAGGGCGATGCGGGCGAGAAGCTCGCAGAGTTCCTCGCGCAGAACCGACTGGTGTGAGGAACTGAGATGACGTTTGCTGCGGATTCGATTCTGGTCCTCCTCGACACGATGCCCTCGGGCGAGCTGGCGAAGTCGTCGGCGGGACTGCTCGGTGCGGCATCCGAGGTGGGCACGCCGGTCGCTCTGGTGATCGGTGATGACAAGCTCGCGCAGGATGCTGCCGCGCTCGGGGCGGCAGCGGTGCTCGTGGCATCCGGTGACCGGGTCGACGCGCTCGCGGCGGCTGCCGCTCGTGTGCAGCCCGATGCGGTGCTGCTGTCGCACTCGGTCGAAGGTCGTGAGGCCGCCGCCCGGTTCGGGGCGCGCACCCGCGCCGGCATCGCGGCGGACGCCATCGGCGTCGGCCGTGATGACGAGGGCGTCGTGGCGCGGCATTCGGTGTACGGCGGTGCGTACAACGTGGACTCGACGGTGACGTTCGGTGCCCCCGTGATCACGATCCGCCAGGGTGCCGTGGACACGCGCGCCGAGGCGGTCGCCTCGCCCGTCGTCGAGACGCTCGAGGTTGCGGCATCCGGTCGTGCGTCGGCGACGTTCGGCGAGCTGCAGGAAGCTGTCGTGGCGTCGTCGCGCCCGGAACTGCGCGGTGCGGCCAAGGTCGTCTCGGGTGGTCGGGGTCTGGGCTCGGAAGAGAAGTTCGAGCTCGTCAACGACCTCGCCGATGCGCTCGGCGCTGCCGTGGGAGCATCCCGCGCGGCGGTCGATGCCGGCTACGTGCCGCAGTCGTTCCAGGTGGGTCAGACGGGTGTGTCGGTGGCCCCGCAGCTGTATGTCGCTCTGGGCATCTCTGGTGCGATCCAGCACAAGGCGGGCATGCAGACGGCCAAGACGATCGTCGCGATCAACAAGGACGCGGATGCGCCGATCTTCGAGATCGCGGACTTCGGTGTCGTGGGCGATCTGTTCACGGTCGTGCCGCAGCTGATCGCGGCGCTCGAGGCGAAGAAGAAGGCGTAACCCGTGGCGACTTTCGGGCGCACGATTCGTCGCGGCCTCCCGCGGCGACCCGGCGGAGACCCCTGGCCTCCCGCCGGCGAAGCGCCGGTCGAGGCTGCGGCGCCCGCTGCGGCGCCCGAGGCTGAGGCGCCCGAGGCTGAGGCGCCCGCGGCTGAGTTGCCTCATTCTGCTGCTCCGGCTGGTGCCGAAGAGCAGTCTGCGCCACATGAAGCTCCCGCGGCTTCGGCTGCCGAGGTTGAGTTGCCTCAATCTGCTGCTCCCGCTGGTACCGAAGAGCGTTCTGTGACACATGAACCGGAACTTTCGGATGCCGCGGGCCTGGCCCCGACGGCAGGTGCAGCGCCCACCGTGCGCCGCGGACTGCCGCGCGTGGCGGGCGGCGAGCCCTGGCCGCCCGCATCCTTCGCCCCCGCCGGAACTGCCGCCCCGGCGGCGACAGCCCCGGCGCACGCCGCTCCTCCTGCGAGTGCGGATGCCGCAGCCCCGACCCCGGCGAGTGAACCGGCGGCAGCGGCGGCGACCCAGACAGCGGCAGCGACCGCTCCGACCGCAGCGACTCCGGCTGCGGCAGCGACCCCGGCGGCAGCCGGCGGCACATCGCACGCCGTGCGGCGCGGATTGCCGCGCGTGGCCGGGGGCGAGCCGTGGCCTCCCGCGGACTACACCGCCGTCACCTCGGTGGAAGCGCCGGCGGTGCCCGCGCCCGAAACCCCCGCGCCCGAAACCCCCGCGCCCGAAACCCCCGCAACGGCGACCGAGGCGCAGGCTCCCGCGCCGGTTCCCGCCGGCGAGGTCGCGGTCGCGGCATCCGTTCGCGACACCTCCACGCCGCTGCCGTTCACGCGCACGGTGTGGCAGGGTGCGGCGGGGCGGGAGTTCGAGCGGCAGCGCCGGTCGGGCGTCGTCGCGACCGCGCCCGAACCCGAGCGCATCGGCCCGTTCACGCGCGGTCAGTGGGTCGGCGCGGTGCTCGTCGCCGGTGCGGGCCTGCTGTTCGCCGCGGCGATGGCCGTCGTCGCGGTGCGGTGGCTGCTGTCGCTGGAGCCGCTGCAGGACTTCCTCACGACCTATCCGGGCGAATACCACCTGCCCGAGGGTGCGCCCGTCGGCTTCCCCGCGTGGCTGGGGTGGCAGCACTTCTTCAACGTGTTCCTCATCGTGCTGATCATCCGATCGGGGCTGCGGGTGCGCACCGAGAAGCGGCCCACCGCGTTCTGGTCACCGCGCACGAACAGCAAGCGCAAGATCAGCCTGACCCTCTGGTTCCACCAGTCGCTGGACATCCTGTGGGTGCTCAACGGCGCGATCTTCATCGTGCTGCTGTTCGTGACGGGGCAGTGGATGCGGATCATCCCGACCAGCTGGGAAGTCTTCCCCAACGCACTCTCGGCCATCCTGCAGTACATCTCGCTGGACTGGCCGACCGAGAACGGGTGGGTCAACTACAACAGCGTGCAGCAGCTGGCGTACTTCACGACCGTGTTCCTCGCCGCACCGCTGGCGATCATCACCGGCGTGCGGATGTCGGGCATCTGGCCCAAGGACGCCAAGATTCTCAACCGCCTCTACCCGGTCGAGTGGGCGCGCGCGGTGCACTTCCCGGTGATGCTCTACTTCGTCGTGTTCATCGCGATCCACGTGTTCCTCGTGTTCGCGACCGGAGCGCTGCGCAACCTCAACCACATGTATGCCGCGCAGGGCTCGACCGACCCGAGCGTCTACGCCGAGAACTGGGCCGGGTTCTGGTTCTTCGTCGCCTCGATCGTCGTCATCGCGATCGCGTGGGTCGCCGCACGCCCGCTCGTGCTCGCCCCCATCGCACGCCTGTTCGGCAAAGTCAGCGCCCGCTGATGACCGCCGACGCGCTGCCCCTCGTGGCGCGGACGAGCGCGCTCACGACGCGGATCCTGGCGCCCAACGCGGGACCGATGACACTCGACGGCACGAACACGTACGTGCTGCGCGCACCCGGGTCGGCCTCCGTCGTCGTGGTCGACCCCGGTCCCCTCGACGACGACCACCTCGCGCGCATCACGGCCGAGGGCACCATCGAGCTCATCCTGCTCACGCACCACCACATCGACCACGTCGAAGCGGCTCCCGAGCTCGCGCGTCGGACGGGCGCCCCCGTGCGCGCGTGGGATGCGGCCCTGTGTGCGGATGCCGCGAACCTGCAGCCCCGCGAGCGGCTCGAGGCGGCGGGCACGCGGATCGACGTGCTGCACACGCCCGGACACACGGCCGACTCGGTGTGCTTCCTGCTCGCCGACGACGCCACGCTCGACGGCGCGGCGACGGCGTCGGTGCTGACGGGGGACACGATCCTCGGCCGGGGCACGACCGTCATCGCGCCACCCGACGGGTCGCTGGGCGCCTACCTCGCGTCGCTCGGGACCCTGCACCACATGGGCGCGGGAACGCTCGCTCTGCCCGCGCACGGGCCCACCCTGCCCGACCTCGCGGCGATCGCGGACCGCTACCTGACGCATCGTCGACTCCGCCTGGACGAGGTCGAGAAGGCACTCGCCGACCTCGGCATCGCGGCGGCGACCGACGCCGAGACGGTCGCCGCCGTCACCGACCGGGTCTACCCGCAGATCGCGCCCGAGGTGCGCTTCGCCGCCGAGGCCTCGACCGTCGCTCAGCTCGCCTACCTCGCCGGCTGACCGCCCGGGCCGGTTCGACGGCGGGACCGATTCAGACGGATGCCGCGCCCGCCGCGAACCCTTCGGCATAGGCCTCGTCGGCGCCGAGGCGGAACATGTCGCGCTCGAGCGGGCGCACGATCGAGCGCGCACCCGGAAGATCGAGCGGACCCACGAGGTCGGTGCGACCGCGCACGACGGCGACGGGAAGCCGTGACGCCTTGCCCTTGACGAGGTCGGTCGCCGCGGCGAGTTCGTCGGCGACGCACGGCTGCGTGACGACGAGCTCGCGGCCCTCGGCGTCGGTCTGCCCGCGCAGATCTTCGAAGACGTGCACGCCGGCGGCACCGATCGCGGCATCGGTCTGCCCTTCGCGCCATGCGCGACCGAGCGTGTCGGTGATGATGACCCCGACGCGGGCGCCGAGTCGGGCGCGCAGCCCCTCGGCGAGGGCGCGCGCCGACGCGTCGGGGTCGACCGGAAGCAGCAGCACGGTTCCCTCGGGCGTGTTCGACGCGTCGACGCCCCCCGCGGCCGACACGATGCCGAGGTGGTTCTGCACGATGCGCGTGCGGTGGCCGGACGGCATCGCGCGCGTGGCGACCGTGCGGACCGTCTCGGCCGTGATGGCGTCCTCGCGGTCGTCGGCCGAGATGATGCGGCCCTCGGCCTTGGACACGATCTTCGAGGTCACGACGACGATGTCACCGTCGACGAGCGTGTCGCCCGCAGCATCCGCTATCGCCGCGACGAGATCCGTGCCCGGAACGATCTCGGGGATGCCCGCGAGGGCCCAGACCTGCAGCACGTGGGTCAGCGGACGAATCGCACCTCGGTGAGCGTCTCACCGAGGAAAGGCTCGGTGTGCGCCGCGCCGTCGAGGGCGAACCCGTTGCGCGCGTAGAACCGGTGAGCGCGCGGGTTGTCCTCGGCGACCCAGAGATACAGCGGCTCGTCCTTCGCGATGACGGAGTCGAAGAGCTTCTGGCCGATGCCGGTGCTGTGGAAGGCGCTGAGCAGATAGATGAAGTAGAGCTCGCGGAACGCGGGGGCGTCCTTGTCGCGGGCGGGCCCGGAGCCGGCGAAGCCCACGATCTCTCCGTCGACGAGCGCTGCGGTCATGGTGAACTCGGGACCCTGTGCGGCCCAGTGCGTCCACAGTTCCGCCATCCGGCGGGGCGAGATCTTCTCGAGGTTCGCCTTGCTGATGAGGTGGTCGTAGGTCTCGTGCCAGCACGTGGCGTGGACGCGACCGAGTGCTTCGGCGTCGACGTCGCGGACCGGACGGACAACGACGTCTGTCTGGATTTCGGCTTCCATGGCCAGACTCTACGCTGGCCGCGCGAGGACGCGAAATCGGCTGTCGCCGGGGATGATGCCACGCCGATGTCCGGGTGCGGACTGTGGGAAACCTGCAACCGAATCGGCTGATCGGGGGCCGATGGCTACCATCGCTCTTCGTGAATGTGATGTGGCGCACCCTGCTGACGATCTGGCGCGCGAAGCGGCACGTGCGCCGGCACGGTCTGACCGATCCGCGCGCCGTCGGCCGAGTCCGTGTGCGGACGCTGCCCACCGACCTGGATCTGCTCGGGCACATGAACAACGGCCGGTACCCGTCGCTGTTCGACCTCGGCCGGTTCGACCTGCTCGTGCGCACCGGCATGTGGGACCTGCTGCGCGAGAAGCGCTGGTACGCCGTCGTGGCGAGCTCGACGATCACGTTCCGCAAGTCCCTCGAGCTGTGGCAGCGGTTCACGGTCGAATCACGCCTGCTCGGCCACGACGAGAAGTCGACGTACCTCGTGCATCGGGCCGTCGTCGACGGTGAGATCTACGCCGAGATGATCGTGCGCGCGCGGTTCCTGCGCCGCGGTGGCGGGATCGTGCCGCTCGAGGAGCTGTTCCAGGCGCTGCACAAGCCCGACGACCTGCCCGGCCTCGAACCGTGGGTCACCGATTGGGCGGCGGCGTCGGTGCTGCCCTCGACGAAGGCACCCGCCCCGAGCATCTGGCGCTGATCGGGTCCGACGCGTGCCGGCGGTGCGGGCTCTAGGCGTCGCCCGGCTGCGTCGGCGTGAACGGCTGGTCCGCCGTGCGCGCCGCGGTCTCGATGTACGCGTCGCGCAGCGCACGGCGCACGGCACGGATGTGCGGATGCGCCGTCGACGAGGAGCGCAACGACGTGAACACCTCGCGCGTGGGCGCCCCGGGGAGGTCGACGAGCTTCACGGGCGAGGCGGGCTCGGCCCACAGCAGGTCGGGCAGCACGCCGACGGCGTAGCCGGCCGTGATGAGCCGCACGTGCGACACGAGGTCGGGCAGCTCGAAGCGCACTTCGGGCTCGAATCCCATGGCGCGGCACTGCTGCACGGCCCACTGCCGCGCGGCCGTGCCGGTGGGCTCCATGACCCACACGCGATCGCGGAGGTCCGCCAGCGAGGTCGCGGGGTCATCGGGCGGAAGCGCGATGCGCACGGGGTCGATGCCGAGGACATCGCGCTCGAGCCCGGACCGGTGCTCGCGGGTGTGCCCGGGGTACTGCTCGGCCACGACGAGGTCGAAGCCACGGGCCTCGAGTTCGAACAGCCCCTCTTCGGGCGGCACCTGGGCCATGTCGATCCGCAGCGCCGGCTCGCGCTCGGCCACGATCCGCAAGAGCGTCGGGGCGAGGGAGAGGGCGGCGGTCTGCATGATCGCGATGCGCACGGGCGCGATGCCCGGCTCGATCGTCTCGAGCTCGGCGCGGATCTGCTCCTCGAGATCGAGCGCCCGTGCGGCGTGCGCGGCGAGGGCTCTGCCCTGCTCGGTCAGGCGCACGCGGCGCCCCTCCGGAACGATGAGACGCACCCCCGCGTCTCGCTCCAGGAGCGCGAGCTGCTGAGAGATCGTCGACGGGCTGTACGACAACGCTTCGGCCACGGCCGCCAGCGTTCCGCGCAGCGATAACTCATGCAGCATCCGCAAGCGTCGAAGCTCGAACATGGCCCCCACCATTCGTGGCACTTCTAGAACGGTATTGATTATAGATGGCCACTTTTCCCAACGGGTCGGATGCCGCAAAGTTGAGGGGTTGATGCCCGTGTACCGGGCGTGGTACCCCCTGCCCTCCGGGAGTTGAAAGATAGTGAGCACCGACGTGACGATCGATATCGCGGCTGAGTCCATCGCCCTTGCCCAGCGATGGGTGGAGGAAGCCGCTCAAGCGGATGTCGATCCGGCTGCGGAGCGCCTGGCGGGGGTGCTCAAGGACCCGAACGGACTGCCGTTCACCCTCGGCTTCGTCGACGGCGTCATGCGCCCCGAGAGCCTGACGGCCGCGGCGACGAACCTGAAGCGCGTCGCTCCGCTCGTGCCGGGCTTCCTGCCCTGGTACCTGCGCTCGGCCGTGCAGCTCGGCGGCGCCGTGGCGCCGGTCCTGCCGTCGCCCGTCGTGCCGATCGCGCGGCGCGTGCTGCGCGAGATGGTCGGGCACCTCATCATCGACGCGCGCCCCGAGAAGCTCGGCCCCGCGATCGCGAAGATCCGCGAGTCCGGCGCGCGCCTGAACATCAACCTGCTCGGCGAGGCCGTGCTCGGCGAAACCGAGGCGCTGCGCCGCCTCGAGGGCATCCACGAGCTCATCCGCCGCCCCGACGTCGACTACGTGTCGGTCAAGGTGTCGGCGATCGTGAGCCACATCTCGATGTGGGCGTTCGATGACGTCGTCGACCTGGTCGTCGAGCGCCTCATGCCGCTGTACTTCACGGCCGCCTCCAACGGCACGTTCATCAACCTCGACATGGAGGAGTACCGCGACCTGCACCTGACGATCGCGGTCTACAAGCGGATCCTCGAGCACGCCGAGCTCACCTCGCTCGAGACCGGCATCGTGCTGCAGGCCTACCTGCCCGATGCCGCGCCGGCGCTGCGCGACCTCACCCAGTGGGCGCAGCAGCGGGTCGCCGCCGGTGGCGCGCCGATCAAGGTGCGTCTGGTCAAGGGCGCGAACCTCGCCATGGAGCACGTCGATGCGGCCGTGCACGGCTGGTCGCTCGCGACCTACAACACCAAGGTCGACTCCGACGCCAACTACATCCGCTGCCTCGACGAGGCGCTGCACCCCGAGAACACCGCCGCCGTGCGGATCGGCGTCGCCGGCCACAACCTCTTCGACATCGCGTACGCGTGGCTGCTCGCCGGCCAGCGCGGCGTGCGGGACGGCATCGACTTCGAGATGCTGCTCGGCATGGCCCAGGGCCAGGTCCAGGCCGTGACGCGCGACGTCGGGCCCGTCCTGCTCTATGTCCCGGTCGTGCGCCCCGACGAGTTCGACGTCGCGATCAGCTACCTCGTGCGCCGCCTGGAAGAGGGCGCATCCCAGGAGAACTTCCTCTCGGCGGCGTTCGACCTCGCCGACGACGCGACGATGTTCCAGCGCGAGCAGGACCGCTTCACGGCCTCGCTCGCCCGCGCCGTCGACCCGACCCTGGCGATCGGTCCCAACCGCACGCAGAATCGCACGCTCGAGTCGGCCGCCGGCCTCACTCGTGCGGGCGCGCGGGCACTGCGCCGCGAGAACGCCGCCGAAGAGGAAGGCCTCACGCAGGCCGTGCTCGGCATCGCACGCACCGCCGCGCCCGAGCCCGCCGACACGGCGCCGATCGAGCCCACCGCCGAATCGCAGATGTTCGCCGGTGACGCCTACGTCGAGACCGCCGTCTACGCGTCGCGCGAATCGGGCCAGCCCTCCGCCGGCGCCCCGGGCTTCGACAACGCCCCCGACAGCGACCCGGCCCTCGAGGTCAACCGCGACTGGGCGAACGACATCCTCGGCCGCGTCGAGCAGTCGGACGCCGGCGTCGAGACCATCCAGGCCGCGCGCGTCGACGACGCCGACGTGCTCGAGAAGATCGTCACCGATGCCCGCGACGCCGCCGCGGCGTGGGGCGCCAAGCCCGCCGCCGAGCGTGCCGCCGTGCTGCAGGCCGCCGCGCGCGAGCTCGAGGCCCGCCGTGGCGACCTGATCGAGGTCGCGGCATCCGAGACCGGCAAGGTCTTCGCCGAGGGCGACGTCGAGGTGAGCGAGGCGGTCGACTTCGCCAACTACTACGCCGCGACGGCGCGCGAGCTCGACAGCGTCAGCGGCGCCGTGTTCGTGCCCGAACGACTCACCGTCGTCACGCCCCCGTGGAACTTCCCCGTCGCCATCCCGGCCGGTGGCGTGCTCGCCGCCCTCGCGGCCGGTTCGGCCGTCGTGTTCAAGCCCGCGCCCCAGGCGCGCCGCTGCGCGGCCGTCGTCACCGAGGCGCTGTGGAAGGCGGGCGTGCCCCGCGAAGTGCTCGCGCTCGTCGACATCGACGAAGGTGACCTCGGTCGCCGTCTGCTGTCGCACCCCGACGTCGACCGCGTCATCCTCACGGGTGCGTGGGAGACGGCGGCGCTGTTCCGCTCGTGGCGCCCCGAACTGCCGCTCCTGGCCGAGACCAGTGGCAAGAACGCCATGATCATCATGCCGTCGGCCGACCTCGACCTCGCGGCGGGCGACCTCGTCAAGAGCGCGTTCGGCCACGCGGGCCAGAAGTGCTCGGCCGCGTCGCTCGCGATCCTCGTGGGTCCCGTCGCGCGCTCCAAGCGCTTCGCCCGTCAGGTCGTCGACGCGACCCGGTCGCTGCGCGTGGGCGTGCCCACCGACCCGATGAGCGAGATGGGTCCCGTCGTCGAGGCGCCGCACGGCAAGCTGCAGTGGGCGCTGACGACGCTCGACGAGGGTGAGCAGTGGCTCGTCAAGCCCGAGCGCATCACGGTCGAGGGTGCGGATGCCGCCAAGTACGAGGGCCGCTTCTGGACCCCCGGCGTGCGCACGGGCGTGCGCGCCGGTTCGCGGTTCCACCGCGAGGAGTTCTTCGGCCCCGTCATGGGCATCATGCACGCGAGTTCGCTCAGCGAAGCCATCGAGATGCAGAACGCCGTCGCGTACGGACTGACGGCGGGCCTGTATACGCAGAACCCCGAAGACCTCGCGACGTGGCTCGATCGCGTCGAGGCGGGAAACCTGTACGTCAACCGCGGCATCACCGGCGCCATCGTGCAGCGCCAGCCGTTCGGCGGCTGGAAGCGCTCCTCGGTCGGCGCCGGCACGAAGGCCGGTGGCCCGAACTATCTGATCGGCCTCGGCTCGTGGCGTGCGTCGGCGGGTGCGTCGACGTCGGCGACCCTGCACCTGCGCGGGCTCGACACCCGCATCACCTCGGTCATCGAGGCGGCTCAGCCGTCGCTCGGCTACGAGGAGTTCGAGTGGCTGCGCCGCGGCGCGCTGTCGGACGCCATCGCGTGGGACCGCGAGTTCGGCCAGGTCAAGGACGTCTCGCGCCTCGGCGTCGAGCGCAACCTGTTCCGCTACCGTCCGGCGCCGGGCGTCACGGTCCGCGCCACGGGGGATGCCACGTGGCAGGCGCTGCTGCGCGTCGTCGTCGCGGGCATCCGCGCCGGCGCCCCGTTCACGGTCTCCACGCCCGTGGGTCTGCCCCCGGCCGTGCGCCGCGTCCTGTCGGACGTCGGCGTGACGGTGTGGGTCGAGTCCGACGCGGAGTGGACCGCGCGCATCGCCGCGTCGCTCAAGGGCGCGGAGCCCGTCGAGCGCGTGCGTCTCGTCGGCTCGCCCGAGGCCATCGCCGAGGTGCGTCACGCCGTCGCCGAGGCGACGGGCGGCAACCCCGATGTCGCGGTCTACCACGACGAGGTCACGACGGCCGGACGCCTCGAGCTGCTGCCGTTCCTGCGCGAGCAGTCGATCACCATCACGGCCCACCGGTTCGGCAACCCCGACCCGTGGTCCGAAGACGTCATCTGACGCATCTGGCCGCGTGCGCGGCATCCGGGAAGAGAAAGAAGTTATCTTTCTGGACGCCGCGCACGGCAGCGGTCACGATGGGTGGAGGGGGACGACTGCGCCGCCGGACTCGGGTTTCGTGCGGCTCGTCCGAAGTGGGGTCAGCGACCCCGGCCGTCCGCGTGATCGCGCATCGGCCGGGGTCCGCGCTCAGTCCTCGTCGACCGGCACCGTGAAGGCGGAGACCAGGCCCAGGATCGAGATGCCGAAGAGCGTCCACTCGCCGGGAGGGGCCTCGGCGCCCTCGGGGATGTCGTAGTTCGGATGGTCCAGGCCCTCGGCCGCACGCACGGCGAAGCCCTCGCCCAGCGCTGCCATCGCCTCGGCGAAGTCGAGGATCGTGAACGGCGTCCGCAGGCGTCGTCCGAAGCGGCGTAGAAGCTCGGCGTAGAACACGGCGAACGACTCGACGGACTCGCGATGACGCTCGGCGCTCGCTTCGCGCAGCTCGGGCCAGGACCCCGCCGCCGTGCGCAGCGCGAGCGCCGTGATGAAGGCATGCGAATCGCGTGATCCCGGCTCGAGGTGGAACCTCGACGCGTAGGTGACGTGGTCCAGGGCCGCGGCGCGCACGACGTCGTCCATCGTCCCGTCGTCGGCGAGCACGTCGCGGATCGCGCTCGACGCGCTCGCGACGGGTCCCGCGAATCTCAGCCGGACCATCTCGACCGCGAGTTCGCGGTGGAATTCGTCCTGATCGGCCCA
The DNA here is from genome assembly GCF_042271185.1 of Microbacterium sp. NPDC055910. Taxonomy (NCBI): domain Bacteria; kingdom Bacillati; phylum Actinomycetota; class Actinomycetes; order Micrococcales; family Microbacteriaceae; genus Microbacterium; species Microbacterium sp. NPDC055910. The sequence continues at coordinate 5,372 of NZ_JBHJZS010000037.1, read as the reverse complement.
GATGCGATAGGCGGCGCCGGACGTGAGCTCGACCGAGCGCAGCACCTCTTGCAGGCGGATGTGCTGCACACCCGCCGTCGCGCCACGCTCCAGCAGCAGGTGAAGAGCGGCGTCCAGAATGAGGCGGCGGGTGTCCTCGGCGGATCGGCGAGCCATGCTGATCAGGATCTCAGTCCGCGAGCCCGGGTGTCGATCCGCTCATCGGATCGGATCCTCGTGAAGGTCGCGCACGTGGTAGAACTCCTGGTCCCACAGCAGGTAGACCAGCCACGCGGGCAGATAGTAGGCCGACTGCAGGTAGTCCGCCTGGGACGCGTGGATCGCCCAGCCCTCGTGCTTCTTTCCGACCTCGGCCGACATGGCGAACTCGGGGTCCGGCTGGTTCGCGACGACCAGGGCGCCCTGCTCGCCGCCGAACAGCGACAGCGCCGTGGTGGGGCTGATCGTGTAGACGAGCTGATCGGGTCCCCGGTAGGGGCCGTCTTCATCGGCGAGCTGCGCGATGGCGAGCTCGGTGGCCCGGCCCATCTGCATGTGGTCCTTGTGGCCGGTCGCGCCGCTGGCCGGCCAGAAGCCGACGACGACGTCGGGCTTCACGCGCTTCATGGTCGTCACGAGCCGGTCGACGAGCTCCTGCTCCGATACCCCGGGCACTCCTCCGTCAGGGTAGTCCCACACCTCGTGCTCGTCGACGCCGAGGTTGAAGCTGTTCTTGAGCGCCTCTGCGGTGCGCACGATGCCGAGGTCATCCTGCCGTGCGACGACGGGCACCTGGTGCCCGGCCTCGCCGGCGGTCGCGGTGACCATCGCGGTGTACGCGCCGTCGCGGTCCTTCGCCCGCCAGAACAGGCCGTTGACGGTCTGCTCATCATCCGGATGCGCGAAGACGCCCAGCACGCGTTCGCCGCCGATCTCGCCGATCACCGAGTCGACGCCTTTCGCCGTGGGCATGTGGAAGAGGCTGCGCCCGGCCCAGTAGCCGCCGACGAGGGCGACGACGAGCACGGCGGCGACGACGATGAGCGCGATCCAGCGCTTGCGCATGAGAACTCCGGTGTTCGGGCAGCCGTCGGCTGTGACGGTCGAAGAATCCTAAACCGAAAGCCGACGGCGAACCGCTGTGTCAATTTTTCTTGACATCACCGCACGGGCGGTCGTACGCTCACCCTGTCAAACATTCTTTACACGTCGAGGGATGCACCATGGTCTACGAAGAGCGCAATGCCTGGGCGGGACTCATCGTCACGGTCGTCACGATGACCGCCTACGTCCTCATCGTCCTGCAGCAGGCGGGCGGGGGTGCACTGACCGATGTCGAGTGGTGGCCCATCATGCTCTGGACGATCGGCGGCGGCATCGTCGGCACGATCGTGCTGAGCATCCTGTGGGGTCTGCTCGCGGGCCTGCGGGGTCCCGACGGCGTCGGCCGGTCCGACGTGCGCGATCGGGACATCGCCCGCATGGGTTCGCGCGTCGGTCAGTCGTTCCTCGTCATCGCGGGACTCGGCGTCATCGTCCTGTGCGCTCTCGAGGCAGACCGGTTCTGGATCGCGAACGCGATGTTCTTCGGCTTCGCCCTGTCCGCCTTCGTCGGCGGCGTCGCGAGCGTCATCGCCTACCGCCGCGGACTTCTCTGATGGTGAAGCCGACGAAGGTCACGAACGTCATCCGCGTCCTGCGGGAACGGGCCGGGATGACGCAGGCCGAGCTCGCCGGACGCATCGGAGTCACCCGCCAGACGCTGATCGCGATCGAACAGGGCCGCTATTCGCCCACGCTCGAGCTCGCGTTCCAGCTCTCGCGCGTCTTCGGCCTCGGCATCGACGATGTCTTCCAGTACCCGGAGGGGTGACATGAGCGCGACGATGACGGCGTGGGTGCAGCGTCGATACGGCTCGGCGGATGTCGTCGCCCGTGCGGACGTCGATGTTCCCGAGCCGGGGCGGAGCGAAGTGCTCGTGGACGTCGTCGCGACGGCGCTGAACGCCGGCGACGTGCACATCATGCGGGGGGAGCCCCTGCTCGTCCGGCCCTTCTTCGGGCTGCGGGCGCCGCGCGTCGCGGTGCGCGGTATGGACGTCGCCGGCCGCGTCGTCGCCGTCGGAGAGGGAGTGACACGGTTCGCGCCGGGCGATCGCGTCGTCGGCGAACTGCCGGGAGGGGGGCTCGCCGAGGTCGCCGTCGCGCCGGCGGACCGGCTCGTGCCCGTGCCCGACGACGTATCGATGACGGATGCCGCGACGCTGCCGGTTGCGGGAGGCACCGCGTGGCAGGCGCTCGAACGCGCGGGCGTCGTGCCGGGCGACCGCGTCCTCGTCATCGGTGCGTCCGGCGGAGTGGGCACCTTCGCGGTGCAGCTCGCCGTCGCGCGCGGGGCCGAAGTGTGGGCGCTGTGCGGCGAGCGCAGTCGCGCTCTCGTCTCGTCGATCGGCGCCGCACGCACCTTCGACTACCGGGTCGTGCAGCCGGGAGGGCCTGAGCTCGGGCGCGGCTTCGACGCCGTCCTCGACATCGCCGGGACCGCTCCGCTGCGTGCTCTTCAGGACCTCGTGCGCGACGGCGGCTCGGTCGTGCTCGTGTCCGGTGACGGCGGACGCCTGCTCGGTCCGATCGGCCGGATCGCCGCGGCATCCGCTCGTTCGGTCGGTTCCCGGCGATCGCTGCGGCCCCTCACGGCGGTCGCGAAGCCCGACGTGCTGCACACCCTCGTCGGCCTCGTCGGCGCGGGGCGGATCACGCCGGTGGTCGAATGCACGTGGCCGCTGTCGGACGCGCGCAGCGCCCTCGCGCACGTCGAAGCCGGTCGCACGGTCGGCAAGGTCGTCGTGCGCGCGCACTGAGAAGACCGTCCTCGTCTCGGTCCCGAGTGCGTCGCGTGCGAGAATGGATGCGGCGTGCCCGTGTCGCTTCCCCGCCTGCTGCTCCTGGATGAGCGCCGGATCGGGGCCGGCGGGCCCGTGGACAGCGTCCGCCGAACCTTCGCGAGGAGCTTCATGTCTACGCCGAACACCGTCCCCGACGACATCGTGACCACGACCCGCATCCAGCAGCATCGCACGTATCTCATGTGCCGACCCGAGCACTTCACGGTCAGCTACACGATCAATCCCTGGATGGAGCCCACCAGACCCACCGATACGGCGCTCGCCGTGCGGCAGTGGCAGGCGCTCTACGACACCTACGTCGCGCTCGGTCACGATGTGCACCTGATCGATCCCGTGCCGGGGCTTCCCGACATGGTCTACACGGCCAACGGCGGCTTCGTCGTGGACGGTGTCGCGTACGGCGCGAAGTTCCGCTTCGCCGAGCGGGTGCCCGAGGCGCCCGCGTTCATGGACTGGTTCCGCGCGAACGGCTTCGACGTCGTCGAGCCGCGCGAAGTGAACGAGGGGGAGGGCGACTTCCTGCTCGTGGGGGACACGATCCTCGCCGGGTCGGGCTTCCGTTCGACCGACGACAGTCACCGCGAGCTGTCGGAGCTCTTCGGCAAGGAGGTCGTCTCACTCGGCCTCGTCGACCCGCGCTTCTACCACCTCGACACGGCGCTCGCCGTGCTCGACCCCGTCGAGGGTGAAGGAGGCGTCGAGCGCGCCACCATCGCGTATCTGCCGCACGCGTTCGATGAGCGCTCGCAGCGGGTGCTCGCCGAGCGCTACCCCGATGCGATCCGGGTGTCCGACGAGGACGGCGCCGTCTTCGGGTTGAACTCGGCCAGCGACGGCCGCAACGTCATCATCTCGCCGCGCGCGACGGGTTTCGAAGCGCAGCTGCGCGCGAGGGGGTACCACCCCGTGCTCGTGGACCTGTCCGAGCTGCTGCTGGGCGGCGGCGGCATCAAGTGCTGCACGCTCGAACTGCGACGCTGAGGGGGAGCCATGACCACCGGGATCTTCTCGACGGATGCTGCGACAGCGGCCATCATCGCCGCTGAGGCCGAGCACGTCGCACACAACTACGAACCGCTTCCCGTCGTCATCGCGCGCGGCGAGGGCGCGTGGGTCACCGACGTCGAGGGCAAGAGGTACCTCGACCTGCTGTCGGCCTATTCGGCGCTCAACTTCGGGCACGGGCATCCGGCGCTGCTGGCCGCGGCGCGCGAACAGCTCGAACGGCTGACGCTCACGAGCCGCGCCTACCACAACGACCGGCTCGGGCTCTTCGCCGCGGCGCTGGCCGAACTCGCCGGCAAAGACATGGTGCTGCCCATGAACACGGGCGCCGAAGCCGTCGAGACCGGTATCAAGGTCGCGCGCGCGTGGGGCGAGCGCGTCAAGGGCATCGCGCCGGATGCGGCGGAGATCATCGTCGCGCACGGCAACTTCCACGGCCGCACGACGACGATCGTCGGCTTCAGCGACGACCCCGTGGCGCGCGCCGGGTTCGGGCCGTTCGCCCCCGGATTCGTGCACGCGCCGTTCGGCGACGCCGCCGCGCTCGAAGCGGCGATCACCCCGAACACGGCGGCCGTGCTGATCGAGCCCATCCAGGGCGAGGCGGGCGTCATCGTGCCGCCCGAGGGCTACCTGCGGCAAGTGCGCGAGATCTGCACCCGGCGCGGCGTGCTGTTCATCGCCGACGAGATCCAGTCGGGGCTCGGCCGCGTCGGCACGACGTTCGCGTGCGACCGCGAACAGGTCGTGCCCGACGTCTATCTGCTCGGCAAGGCGCTGGGTGGCGGCATCCTGCCCCTGTCGGCCGTCGTCGCCGATCGCGACGTGCTGGGGGTCATCCGGCCCGGTGAGCACGGGTCGACCTTCGGCGGCAATCCGCTCGCTGCGGCGATCGGGCTGCGGGTCGTCGAGATGCTGCAGTCGGGCGAGTTCCAATCGCGGGCACTCGCGCTCGGCGAGCACCTCGAGCACAAGCTCACGGCTCTCATCGGCCACGGCGTCACGGCGGTGCGCCGCGCGGGACTGTGGGCGGGAGTGGACATCGACCCCGCCGTCGGCACGGGTCGCGAGATCGCCGAACGGCTGCTCGCGCGGGGTGTGCTCGCGAAAGACACCCACGGACAGACGGTGCGCTTCGCGCCGCCGCTGGTCGTGCGGGCCACCGAGCTCGACTGGGCGGTCGAACAGTTGCGGGTCGGGCTCGGCGCGTGAGCGTCGATTTTGACAGTCACGCAGAAACCCATAGACTCAACAAGTTGCCCGGCGGATCGGCGAGAAGCTGAACGTCCGGAGCAGATCCAGCTTCGTGAAGTCGTCGATGATCGCTGTGCCCGACATCTTGTCGGGAACGCGGATTTGACAGAAGCGAAGCGACACATAAGATAGTGAAGTTGCCCTGCGGGCGGAGCTGAGAGGCCGAGTAGCAGGAGCATCCGATCCTTGAGAACTCAACAGCGTGCACTTGTCAAATGCCAAATTACC
>NZ_JBHJZS010000036.1:0-29840 GCF_042271185.1 Microbacterium sp. NPDC055910 | reverse complement strand
GGTCTCGGCGTTTCTACAGCGGATGCCGGTGGTCGCGGCATCCGCTGTCGTCAGTCCGTGCGGACGCGGGGCGACGGCGGAGGGGTGAGGTCGTCATACAGGCGCTGCTTCATCGAGTAGCGGCGCTCGGCGCGCTCCTGCAGCACCCGCTCGATCGTGCCGGCGGCGACGTCGGCGAAGATCCGGCTGCCCTCGGTTCCGGGGTGCACGTGGTCGCCCGCGAGCAGGTCCGTGCGGTCGGCGATCGCGGCCGACCAGTCGGCGACGACGACGTTGGGCCGCCCCTGGGCGAACGCGGCGAGGTCGGCGTTCACGCCGGGGATCCAGTCGCGTGGAGCATAGGCGTTCACGAGCACGACGAGCCTGTCGTCGCCGGCGGCAGCGGCCATCCCCTCGAGCGAGGACGGATCGACGGGGCCGTTGGTGCCGAGCGCGATGACGACGTACGGCCGCAGCGTGCCGCTCGCCGCGAGGGTCTCGAGGATGCCGGGCCCCGCCCACGCCGAGCGCGATACGGCCGCGTCGATGTGGATGCCCGGCAGCCGCTCGAGCAGCGCGGGTGCGGAGGCGAGCATGACGGAGTCGCCGACGGCGGTCACCTGGTCGCCGGTCACCACGACCGGTGCGACGGTGGGCTGCGGCTCCGCGGTGAGCGGGGCGACGGGTCGGGGAGTGGCGGGGGGCGTGGGGGTCGGCGCGTCTGTGGCCGCAGGAGCGGGCGTCTCCTTGGCTCGCTCGAGGGCCGCGGCTCCGGCCGCGACGACGTCTTCGCCGGTGGCGGTCAGAGGCGACATGGCGATCGCCGCCGACGTGCCGCCCACCACGAGCGTCCCCGCGACGATCGTCGCGAGTGCCCCGAGCCGGGCAGCGGGCGTGCCGCGCAGTCTGGTGAGCAGCATCCGGAATGATCCGAGGAATCCGTGGCGACGTACCGGCGTCTCGACGAAGCGGTACGACAATTCGGCTGAGGCCAGGGTGAGGGCGAGCACGCCCACGCCGATCCAGGGCGAGAAGCCGGCGTCGGGGGCCGTGCCCTGCACGCCGGCGACGACGAGGACGAGCAGCGGCCAGTGCCAGAGGTAGATGCCGTACGACCGGTCGCCGATCCAGCGCAGCACCGGCTGGTCGAGCGCGGGACCGAAGACCGAGCCCGGCCAGATCCCCGCCGCGATGGCGATGACGCTCAGCAGGCTCGCCGCCAGCACGGCGCCGGGGAAGGTTGCCGCGGTCATGGTCGGAGGCACGAGCGCGAGCGCTGCGATTGCGATGAGTGACGCACCGCCCAGGACGGCGGTGACGACGGCGGCGCGGCTCGGCATCCGACGGCCGGCGATCCGGGGCTGCACGACGGTCCAGCCGTCCGCGAGCGTCACGTCGGCCGGCGTGGGCCTCGCTCGGTGCACGACGCCGAACAGCGCGAAGGCGAGGGCGACGCCGAGCAGGATGCCGAACGCGTGCGTGTCGGTCCCGAAGTAGCCGCGGGTGATGCCGCCGGTCGATGCGACGACGCCCATCCACACGGCCGAGGCCGCGGCGAGGGCGAGGACGGCGGCGATCCGCCCCCACGCCCGCGGGATCAGCAGGAACAGGGGCAGCAGGATCGGCCACAGGACGTAGAACTGCTCTTCGACGGCGAGCGACCAGAAGTTGCGGAAGAGTTCGGGCGCCGCGGCGCTGAAGTAGCCGTCGCCTCCCGCGATCGACAGCCAGTTGTAGCTGAAGGTGAACGCTCCGAGGACCTGGGCGCCCAGACGCACGAGCACATCGCCGCCGATGACCCAGGCGGCGGTCGCGCAGACCGTCACGACGAGGGCGAGGGCGGGGAGCAGGCGTCTGGCGCGACGCCGCCAGAAGGCCCGCAGGCGGATGCGACCGGCGGCCGCGTGCTCGCGCAGCAGCAGCGTCGTGATGAGAAAGCCGCTGATGACGAAGAACACGTCGACGCCGATGAATCCACCGGGCAGCTGTGGCGGGAAGAGGTGGTACACCACGACGAGCCCCACCGCGATCGCACGGAGTCCATCCAGTCCCGCATAGCGGGTGGTGGCGGTTGCGGGCGCAGTGAACGTCATGACTTCTTCCGGGCGAGACGGACAGTCTACGTCCGGCCTCCGACAGCAGGCCGGGAGAACGCCGGGCGTCAGTAGGCTGATTCCCGTGCGGATACGTCTCGACATCGCCTACGACGGCACCCACTTCCGCGGGTGGGCGCGGCAGCCGGGTCTGCGTACCGTTCAGGGCACGCTCGAAGACGCCCTCGCCCGAATCCTGGGCGGCGAGCCGCGGCTCGTCGTCGCCGGTCGCACCGACGCCGGCGTCCACGCCGCGGGCCAGGTCGCGCACCTCGATCTCGACGACGCACAGCGCGCGCGACTCGAGGCGAGACGCGCGTCGACGACACCCGTCGACGCCCTCGCGGCGAGGATCACCGGTGTCACGGGGGCCTACTCCGACGTCGCCGTGCACCGCTCGACGCTCGCTCCCGTGGGCTTCGACGCCCGCTTCTCGGCCGTGTGGCGACGCTACGAGTACCGCATCGCCGATCGGACGGCCGGCTACGACCCCCTCGACCGATTGCGCACGACGACCGTGCGGTCCGCGCTCGACGAGCAGCAGATGGATGCCGCGGCCCGGTCTCTCGTGGGGCTGCACGACTTCGCCGCCTACTGCAAGCCCCGTGACGAGGCCACCACGATCCGCACGCTGCTCGAGTTCGGATGGCATCGAGATGACCGCGGCGTGCTCATCGCGCACGTTCGCGCGGACGCCTTCTGCCACAGCATGGTGCGCGCCCTCGTGGGGGCGTGCGTCGCGGTCGGCGAGGGCAGGCTCGATGTCGAGGACGTGGCGGACATCCGCGACGCCCGAGAGCGCGTGCCCGAGGTGAAGGTGCTCGCCGCGCGCGGGCTGACCCTGACCGAGGTCGGATACCCCGCCGATGACCTGCTCGCGACGCGTGCCGCGCAGACCCGGGCCCGCCGTGACCGCGAATGACGCGGAAGTCCTCGTCGCTCACGTGCTGTTCAGGTGCCGGGCCTAGGGTGGAGCAGTCATGAAGGTGATCTCGTACAACCTGCGCAAGCATCGCGCCGCGAGTGAGCTCGTGCAGCTCGTCGAGCACCACGGCGCCGACGTCCTCTGCCTGCAGGAAGCCGACACGACCGACATCCCCGACGCGATCGGCGGCCTGCGTCTGGCCGACGCGACGGCGCGCAACCGCCTGGGGCTCGCCGTCTACTACCGCGAGAACACCTATCGCGCGATCGAGGTGCGCTCGCTGGCGCTGAAGAAGTCGCTGCACGACCGCGTGCTCAAGCCCGCCGAAGAGCGGATGCTGGGGGTCAGGCTGCATGACATCGACGACGGCCGCGAGATCATCGTGGCGTCGTTCCACGCGGCGCCGCTCACGGCGCTCAACTCGCTGCGCCGGCATCAGATCCGCACGGCCCTGACCGAGCTGGGGCAGTTGGGTGCGGGACTTCCCGCACTCATGGTGGGCGACTACAACTACCCGGTGTTCAAGGAGAACCTCGGCCAGCAGGTGCGCGAGCAGGGGTACGAACTGAGCCTGAGCGACTCACGCACCTACACGCGCTATCGCTTCTTCCGCGGCCACTACGATTTCGCGACGTCGATCGGATTCGAGATCGAGCACGTGCGCACACTGCCGCAGGGTCTCAGCGACCATCTGCCCATCCTCGTGACGGCGCGCGTCGCCGAGCAGCAGCGCCGCGTCGACGTCGCGTGATGCAGCGATCGCGTCAGTCGGCGAGCTGACGCCGGCGCACGACGGCGGCGGTCGCGAGCGTCGCACCGGCCGCGACGAGCGCGCCACCCCCGACCCAGAGGCCCACCACAGCGCCGCTGTTCGGTCCGGTGCCGGCCAGTTCTCCTCCGGCCGTCGACGCGATCGAGACGGCCGCGGTGCCGCCCGCCGAGGATTCAGAGATCGCCGCGACGCTGTAGATGCCCGACGCGTTCGTCGGCAGGGTGATGGTGACGGGCTTCAGCGACCCGTCAGCGTCGGACTGAGCGGATCCGCTCGCCGTCGACACACCGAGACGGACCATACCGACTCGCGCTGCGCCTCCGTTCGCGCCGCTCACGGTCACCGTGACTCGCTCGTCGCTCGAGAACGTCGCCGCCGCGCAACTGATCTCGACCTCGGATCCCGCTGGGGCTGTCGCCGGCGATGCCGTGCAGGAATCGGAAGGTGGGTAGATCGTTCCGGCGTACGCGCTCACGGGGAAGCCGACGACGAGCGCTCCCGCCGCAGCGGCGATCAAGCTCGTCCGCAGGCCGCGGTGCTTCATCGTGCTCCCTCCGTGGCAGAGGGCAGCACTGTGGTGGCCCCTGCACGCTGCAGTCTATGGTGCCAGGCACGCAGCGACCACCTTCGATGGCGGGCTCAGGGTCGGCGTCGACTGCACCATGAGGTTCGGGGCAGACGGCGTCGCGGACCGCGCACGCACCGTGAGGGTCGCTGATTGGCCAGGGGCGAGGTCGACGGTGAAGCTGACGACGCGTCGCCCTTCGTGGGTTCCGCCGCCGAACCCGCCACCGGTCGAGGACTGCGCGTCGATGAGCTCGAAACCCTCGGGCAGGTATGCATAGCCGAGTGTGCGCGCCGTCCCCGGCGGCACACCGTAAATGCCGCGTCCGGTGATGTAGCCGGGAAGTGAGGCCGCGTCGGCGGGTGCCTCGCTATACAACTGGATGGTCAACGCCGCTTCACCGCTTGCACCGTCGGCGCTCATCGCGCAGGATTCCCACACGACATCGGTGCTCGACGTCAGGTAGTAGTCCATTTTCGATCCGGTGCCGTCGTTGAGGTAGACGCCGAAGCGAGCGGTGTGTTCGTCATTGACCGGCAGGCCTCCCGCGAGCGTGGTGCCCTCGAGCAGCGTTTGGTCTTCTTCGTGCGCGCTCCACAGCATGAGCCGGCGTTCGTCCGCTGCGCGCGTGAGCGCGGCCATGAGCGCTGGCGGGTCGGCGGTATCGCTCAAAAGAGCAGTGAAGACCGCAGCCGCGGCTTCGGCGAAAAACGCATCCTGCGCAGCGGGGTCTTCGAAGCGCACATAGACCTCGTTGAGCAGGATGCTCACGGCGTTCGCGGAGTTAAGTACATCGCCAGAGGCGAGTGTGACGGGCCCGGTGGCTTTGAGCAGATAGGACAGCGCGACCGGATCGACCGACAGGACGCCATCGACCTCAAGCCCGTGCTGTCGCGACCACATCTCCCGAGCGAGTGCGCCGGCGACGCTGAAGTCTGGCACCTGCGTGACGTTCTGCATCCATCGACCGGGGCGCTCGCCGTAGATCGCGATGATCTCATCGTCGAGTGGGAGGACCGGTGCGTCGTAGCGAGGGAATCCGCTCGTCGTCTCTTGTGCAGCCAACGCGATGGCGCCACCCTCGGTCTGGATCACGGCCATCGCTCCGGGGATGCCGCCGAGCGAACGCCACTCCGCGTTGTTCTGAAAGAGCACGAGGTAGTTGCGCGGTCCGTCGGTGCCCAGCATCGCAGGCAGGAGAGTGGCGGCGCGCGTGATCGCATCAGCTGAGCCTCGGGCCTCGCGGAGCATCTCGCCGACCTGGTCGACCGCCTGCTGCAGTGGTCCGACGAGCACCGAGCGATCGAGGTCATCGATGGCTATCGCGGAGCGATCGAGCACTGCTGCTGCGTCGGACGCCGCACCGCTAATCTCGCTGATCGCCGAGAAGTCGAACTGCCCGTCGCTCGGCCGGAAAGCGGTGAGCGTGAGTCCGTCGGCGGCATCCGCAATGGGGACGAGCGTCGAGTTAACGACGTCCTCCGCCACGGCGGAGATCGTGGAGAACGCCGTCAGCTGTGGTCCAACCCACGGTAGTCCTTCAGCAAGTCGCCAAATCGGGTCGCCGGTAAGCGACCGGGCGGCTGATGCATCGACAGAGAGGCCCTCGATGGCAGCAGCCGCGGCTTCGGGATCTCCTATCTGCCCGACTGCCGTGCTTGCCGATTCTTGCGCCGCGCGAAGGTGTTGGTACGCGAGCGTCCCGCGAGCAACGATCCACAAGGCGGCAGCGCAAAGGGCGATGAGAAACGCGGCGAGCGTCCAGCGAAATGCGACCCCTGCGATGCGCGTGGGTCGGGTCGTCGTGGGCTCCGTCACCCGTCCACCCTAGATCTTCGCGCTCGGGAGCCAGGCGGCATGAGGACGGTTTAAGCTCCAGTCGCCCCGCGACGTAGCGATCCGCCAGGACCGATTACTCACGGTGGTGGTCTAGCGATACGTCGTCGACAGCGACCACGGTTGGTGGTGGCCGGACGGCTTTGTCGAGCTCGGTCGTCCCGCACCCGTCAGCCCAGAGAACAGAGCGACGCACAAGAGCATGAGAATCACGGTCGAAAGATTCTGAAATGCATCTCCCCGGATAAATGAGAAGAACAGCGGCGTGAGAATCGTGGCGAGCAGAGTCTTCGTGTACCCGTTGCCTTCTCTGCGCAGAGCCAGTCTCGCTGCGGCTATGGCCACGAGCACACCGACGACGACGATCCCCGCCCACCGGAAGTTGGCGAAGGCCTCTCCGATAGCCGAGACGCTCGTCTCGATCTGGTCTGGGTAATAGAACCGTGGGACGTACGTGCGAGTGAACCACGTGTTGGCCCCCCCATCTTTCCAAGGGGCGATGTCTCCCGGGATGAACCATGACGGGACGGCCGCGTAGGTCGAACCGAGTAGCCACGGGACGTGGCCTGCGGCATCTTGTTCGTTGAGAAGGATGAGGCTGTCGAAAGGTCTCGTTTCTGCTCCCGAAGTGAGGCGTTGCAGGAGGGTGCCGACCGGGTCGTCTTGAAGAGCGCGGATTGACGCGCCCTCGTCATAGTTGCCTTCTCGCAAAAATAGCGACATCACCATGGCGCCGACCAGTAGCGCCAGGCCGGTCAGTGCGAGTGCACGGGGGGAGAACCGTGAAGGCCCAGTCTGTTTCAAGATCAGGATCGGAATGATGACACCGAGGAGCAAGGGGCCGCGTCCCCCAGTGGCGAATCCGACAGCGCAGAGAAGCAAGGCCGCTGAGATGCCGCTCCCGGTCCACTCTTTGAGACCTGCGTGACGTCGGGCAAGGATGTAGAGCGCGAGGGCAACCGTGAAGGGGATATAGCTCAACGTGAGGTAGTACCGGCCAGCGAGGAAGCTGGATCGAACAGAAACCCCGCTGAAATGGGCTTCGAACCCCCCTGACGTCTGAATAAGGAGTAGCGCGCACGCGACCGCGAAGAGAGCAACGAATACAAGGAGCACCCCCGACCTGCGTACGACATCAACGCCTATCAGGCGGGAGGGTACGGGTGCGGTTGGCCTGCCGAGCATGGCAAAGTACATCGCTCCGAAGCACCCGTAGAACACGGTCACTTGCCAAAGCGAGGTCGATCCCGCGGCAATAGCTGCTCCAGCAAACTCGCGGGTGTCGAGCAACGCGCCAGGGGTTGTCGTCCCGCTCGAGGCGATGGTGAGGGGGCGGAACGCGAAGATTAGGATTCCGCCCAGTGCAGCTATGCCCGCCGCCGTCAGAGGATGGCCAACTCGACGCATCTCGAAGACGACCAAGGCCGCTAGCGCGACTCCGAGGTTTACTGCGAGTGGAGAGTACGCTCGGCTGCCCAGGACGACGATGAGCAGTGGTGCGACGATCCACAGGAGAATCAGGTACAGCGCGACAAGAGGGGCGCCTCCTTGTCGCACTTCGCTCAGGCGTGCACCTCTGGCTAGACGCGTCATCGCGGCCATGGTATCGCCGTCGTTCTCTCACAACGTGCGTTGGTGACGCTCACTGGCGCGTCACCGAACCGAAACCGCGAAGCGTCGTACGGTGCACGTGGTCCTCGCCGTGCGCGATCGTCGCGCCGCATGCCAACTCTTGCCTCTGGCGACGCGTGCAGAAGGAAGCTAGGCGCAACGTTAGTGCTGCTTGGGCGCTCCAAGCTCGCCTCACGTAGTGACAAGAGACTCCAGAGCAAACGACAACCCAAGATTCACGCGCTCGCGTGCCCGCTGGATACGTTCTTCGTCGGCGCGGGCTGCGCGGGCAGACACGGAGACGTCCAGGTCTGAGCTCCGGGGGACTCCGAACTCGTGAGCGAAGGCCGTGACCTTTTCGCTGTCGCCGATCGCGACCATCGGCACCGATGTGAGGAGCGCAAGGTACAACGCGTGCATACGAGAGGCGTGCACTGCGCGGGCATGGGCGATCGTCTCCAGGGCGGCTGGCCACCCAATGGGGTGGGGCGTGAAATCCGCTCGCCCGCCGACTCGTTCGCGCAATTTCGGCGTCGCGTCCGCGAAGCTCTCTGATTGCGACATCGCCAGGAACAGCGGTGACGGTGCGGTGCCTGGGTTCGGCCTGGCGAAGTAGCTTTCTTTCAGGCGGTCGGTGTGTTTGTAGCTCAGCGCGACGACGTCGCGTGGGGTCTTTGCGTCACTCGAAGGGACGCCACTGATGAGGCTGTCAGCGGCAGCGAGCAAAACGGCATCCGCGGCGAGTTCGGCGTTGCCTCGCAGCTGCTCTCGAACGCGCTCGAGTGAGGCAGTGTCTCTCACCCAAACGGTCCTGCCACGAACCGCAAGTCGGAGGAGGAGCCGTGGGATTTTGCGGGTGACTGTGTCGCTTCCAACTGCAAAGAACACAAGTGGCCGACGCGCGGCCCAGGCGAGGGCCGAGACGGCCGCGCACAGCCGTGGCAGACCGCCCCAAGATCGACCGCCGTCATCCTGCAGGAGTGTTCCTCCTCCGACGATGACAGCGTCTGATTGGCGAATGGCGCGGAACAGTTCCTTGACACCGCTGAGGTGTCGGCGCGGTCCGGAGCCGAAAAGTCTAGGTCCTCCGAAGTCCACAGCCTCGGCACGATGTCCGCGCTCCACTAATTCGGCCAGGAGAACGTCGGTGAGGAACGCGTCGCCCAAGTTGATCGGAGCGCCGCCCGCATCGGAACGATCCGCTGAAACGACGAGGATTCTGAGAGCGGTCATTATTCTCCTCTAATGCTGCTGCCGATGACGGATGAGGGTGGCAAGGATGATGCCCAGGATCACTTCGGCCCCGACCATGGTGAGGACGGCCGCTGTCGTTCCCCAGAGGGGAACGGAGAGTAGGGAACCGACGACAGCGAGGACACCGACGATCAGCGACGCGAGTGTCTTGTGATTCACCTGGCCGCGCGCTAGGAGGAACGCGGTGAGCATGTAGTTCCCGAACTTCAAAGGAACGGTCAAGCAGAGCAGACCGACTATGAAGCTGGGTTCGAACTGCGTATCGAAGACGAACTGAAGCAACGGTGTTGCCGCCCACACGATGGGTGCCAGTAGCCCACCGGTGGCAACGGCCGCGATCCAAATCGGACGAGCGCGCAGCGGCCTGGCCCGAATCCGGGGCATCAGTTGTTGGCTAGCAGTGGCAGGCAAAATCTCGAGCGGCTGGATAACTCGCAACGCGATCGCCAGCGATGCAACCGCAGCCACTGGTGCGACCGCCGTGGCGATCAGGAATGGGACCTGTGTATAGATGCCGCTCACGGCGCCGGAGATCCCGAACTGGATCAGCGCTCCCACGGATACCCCCGGCCCTTCACTCGAAGTCGAGCGCCAGGCGAGAAAGAACATCGTGGTCAACACCACGAGGGACGCGGCGGGCAGCGCCAACACGAATGCCATCGACCCCAGCAGAAGACCGACTAGCGCGAGGATCAACTTGGTCGCGCCCAGCGCGCCATCGCCGAACGCATATGCGAGGTCGCGGCCAGCTTGAAGTTGAACGGCTCGTACGGCACGGGTGGCGGAGTCGAGCGCCTGCGACAGTGCGTAGCATCCCACATACAACAGTGCGAACGCCGCGTCTTCCCACGGCAGGGTGATCATCGAAAAAGCTGTGGCCAGCACTGCACCCGCAAACGCGATGGTGCCCTGGACGGTAGCCGCGCCGATCATCATCCTTCGACTGACTTGGTCTCGGGTCAGAAGATACGATGAACCCCCGGCATCAGAGAAGACCGCAAAGGCCGCCACGACGCCGAAGGACGCCAGCACCGCGGCTCGATCGTTGACCGGGGCTGTCTGGGCGACAGCGGCCAGCACGAGTAGCTGCGCGAGTCGCACGCCCACAGACGCGACTAAAGGCGCCCCCAGGTGGAACAGCCTCACGTTCACCGTGGTTTGCGGCTGGTTTCGCGTGCCTGCAGCTCGGAACGCACCTGGGAAACGACATGAGCCCATGTCTGCGACTCCTTGACACCTGCCGATAAGCGCACACGGCTGGCGAGCGCCTCCTGAATGGCAGCGCCGAGTGACGACGGCTCCGGTGACGCGACCACCGAATGATCAGGGAACAGCTCCGTGATTCCGCTGTCCGCGGTGATGACGGCAGGAACTCCGAGGAACTGGGCTTCAGCGACGGGGAGGCCGAAGCCTTCGTCGCTGGAAGCGAGGATGATCGCGCTGGCTGAGGCCACGGTCGACTGGTATTCCTCCTCGGTGACGAATCCCGGCAGTTGCAGACGGTGTTCGAGGCCCAACCTTGCTGCGCGAGCCGCGAGTTCATCCGCGTATGCTCCACGTGCACCCAAGATCACGAGGTCGTAGTCCCGCAATGCGTTTCCCGCGGATGCCAAAGCATCGAGGACGAGCTCCGGTCGCTTGTTGTTGTGGTGGCCGAACGTCACGAGGTGGTTGCTCCCCTCTCGCCCGACCGGCGAGGTCACCCAGCGGCGGGCGTGGTCTCTTCCGTTCTCGACAAGCGTCGTGCGAGGCCGATGGGAGTAGGCGTGTGTCTCCGCGACCGCTTTGGCTGAGATGCAGAAGTTCATCCCGGCGTAACTCGCGGATGCCTGCCAGAGGACTCGGTAGATCCGCTGCGCGAGGGGAAACTCGCTCGGGTTCTTTTTGTGACGCCAATCGTGCTGAAAGCACGAAGACCTAGCTCGAGGTACAAATGGGGACACGATCGGGCTCAGCGAGATCACGTGGTCTGCGCGTCGTCTTCTAGCGACCCACGGGGTGATCAGCATCTGACCGGCGGCCCGGCGGAGTGAGCGTTCGTTGTTCACGACGGTGACTTCGAGCCCGAGCGGCTCGAAGTCAGTGCGTGCCCATTCTCCGCCGACTACAACAAGCTCATCTGCGGGGAAGATCTCGGTCCAGGTCGTGATGATCTCCGTGCCGTGAAGGCGCATGCCGCCGGACCGTTCGGGGGCGCCGAGGATGTCGAAGACGATTCTCATCGGCGCGGCCACCCCTTCTCCGACAGGTTTCGTGCCGAGCGAGTCGGCCAAGGCGAGAGAAGTCGTGGATATCGCGAGTAGAACTTCATCATCGACGGCAGCTCTCGTCTCCACGCAGCGAGATCGAGGGTCGTTGTTTCGCGCGCCCAACCGTGCACCCACCGCGCATGGCCCGAAACGATACGGCGGATGCCTCTCCGCGCTGCACGCAGCCCGAGATCTGAATCTTCGTAATAGACGAAGAACCGCTCGTCCCATGGGCCCAGCGCGTCGAACGTGGTCCTGCTGCCCAGCACCGCAGCGCCCATGAACCATACGACGTCGATGTCGGCACCCGGTGGGGCAAAGCGGCGATAGTCAGAGGGGCGGTCCTCGGCTTCAACGCGGTTCAGCACCTTGTTCGCGAGGAACGGGTATCCACGGCCGTTCGGCTGCGGTCGTCCGTCAGGATAGAGGAGCTGCGGGCTCACGATCGCACCTGTGCGCTCGATCAGTTCTCTAAGTCGATCGAGCGACCCCAAGTTCACGGTGATGTCCGGGTTCACGAACGCGACGAAGGGCGCCGCGCTCGCTTCGAAACCGACGTTGTTGGCTCCACCGAACCCACGATTCCGGTCAAGCGGTACGACGCGTGCGCCTAGAGACCGTGCGACCTCGACCGAGTCATCCTGAGACGCGTTGTCGACGACGATCCACTCGACGTTGTCGTTGAGAGGCAGGTCGCCCCAGAATTCTGCGAGCTTGGAAGCACTGTTGTAGGTGACCGTGATCAACGCCCATTCGGGCGCCCTGCTCTCCGGCTGTTCGTCAGGTTCGTTGATCATCAGTGTGCGCTCTCTCCGGGGCTTACGACGGCACGGACCGTCTTGACGAGGATTGCGATGTCGCCCAGCAATGACCAGTTCTCGACGTAGTACAAGTCGAGGCGGACGGTCTGATCCCAATCGAGAGTGCTGCGGCCGCTCACCTGCCACAGCCCTGTGATTCCAGGTCTGGCGAGGAGACGCCGCCGCGCGGCTTCCGAGTACAGAGCCACTTCGGCTGCAACCTGGGGGCGCGGGCCAACCAGGCTCATGGATCCGCCGAGGACATCGAAAAGCTGTGGCAGTTCGTCGAGGGAGTACTTGCGGATGAACCGGCCCACGCGGGTGATGCGCGGGTCGTCCTGAATTTTGAACAGCGGGCGCGTCGACGTGCCCTGCGCCTTGAGTAGGGCGGCGAGTTCGTCGTCGGCGCCCACACGCATCGAACGGAATTTGTGCATGCGGAACGGCTCGCCGTTGATCCCGATCCGTTCGTGGCTGAAGAGCAGGGGGCCCCGGCTGGTGCCCTTCACTGCAATCATCACCGTGAGTAGGACGGGCGAAAGCAGGACGACGAGCACGGCAGATGTCACGACGTCGAACGTTCTCTTCACGAAGCGTTGTCCCCGAGAGAATCGTGGCGTCTCCACATGGATCAGGGGCAGACCGGCGACCGGTCGCGTGTGGATCCGTGGGCCGGCGATGTCGACGATGTTCGGGGCAAGCACGAGATGCTGACGCCCCGCCTCAAGTGCCCAGGAGATCTCCTTGACCTTGTGGGGTGGTAAATCGTCGGTGCTGGTCACGGCGACGGTATCCGCCTCCGTCGATGCGATTGCTCTCTCGACGGCGTCGACGGTACCCATGATCGGAATGTCACTGCCCGGGACCGTCTCGGCGATCCGCCCCGAGGGAACGCATGCACCGATCACCCGGTATCCGGCCGCGGGTGTGCGAGCGAGTTCATGCGCGACTTGCGCAACCGACTCCATCGAACCGACGAGGAGAACGCGAGCGGAGTACTTGCCTACCCGGCGCTGAGCGTCAAGCCAGCCACGCCACAGCCACCGCGACACGATGAGAACCGCGACGCCGAGCGGGAGGCTGATGAGCAGGTAGCCTCGCGCGACATCCACTCGGAACAGGAAGGCGAGGATGGCGATGACGCC
This sequence comes from Microbacterium sp. NPDC055910, assembly GCF_042271185.1. Classification (NCBI taxonomy): domain Bacteria; kingdom Bacillati; phylum Actinomycetota; class Actinomycetes; order Micrococcales; family Microbacteriaceae; genus Microbacterium; species Microbacterium sp. NPDC055910. Next base: position 16,611 of record NZ_JBHJZS010000036.1, on the reverse strand, counting down.
GAAGAGCCGGAAACTTGCGTCGGCCACCCTTACGTACTCGGTCGTGCCGACGCCGATCACGCGATCGCTTCGTGTGTCGGAGAGAGCAAGCGCCAACATCCAGGCAGCCACGAGCACCGCCGAGAACACCCAGTAGGTAACGACGGGGAGGCCCTCCACCCCGTTCGACTCGGTTCCGAACCACAAAACGTGAACGCCGAAGACGACCCAGACGAGGACAAGGAAATCGCTGAGAAGTAGACGCCGTGCGTAACTTCGACGCCAGCCGCCATGGTGTCGAGCCGGCACGGAGGAAGCGGCCGCGACGATGGGCCCCGAGCGCGTCGATTCTGCCGCGGAATGCGCGCCCGTCTCCGTGATTTCCACTGTTACAACTGCGCCCTTCGTCGTCGGGAGTCATCGCCGACTCGAAATTGTGCGGAGCGATGCGCGATAGGGACATCTCGGGCGCATTTCACAATCGCGATCGCGAAACCAACGTTAGCAGGCGAATTGTGCCGCTCGGCTACATTCGGGAAGCGATCATTCGAGACTTCGTAAAACACCGACGTACCGTTATCGGTTAGCGCTCTATCGCTCGATCAAGAATCCCCGATGGAGCGCGCGCTCGTGTCGTTAGCGGCGTGTTCCGCGGCCACGCCCGTCTTGCGGGGGGCTCGGCTGCGGGGGACCGAAAGTTTCGTCCAGCCATTCCGAATCGGATTGCCCTCGGACACGGGTCGTTGAGTCTGGGCTCGTCGAAGGGGCGCCGGAGTGCTGCCCCGAGGATCGCGAGGACACCTGCGGGACGGGGCTCGAACTGGCGCGGCGGCGAGAGCGCTTCGTGGACGGGCTCGCCTCGCCCTCTGGCTCATACCCGTAGCCGTAACCGTACGTGTAGTAAGAATCAGGGCCGCGCATCGGCACCATCGTCAGGACGATGCCCGCGATCTTCGCCCCGATCGTGGTCAGCGCATCGAGGGCCTGGGAGAACTGATGACGGTTCGTCTTGCCGGTAGCGACGATGACGATCGCTCCACTGGTCGCCTTGGCGAGGATGGCGGCGTCGGTGACGGGGAGCAGCGGCGGGGCATCGCACAGGACGACATCGAACTCTCGTTCCAGTGTGTGCAGAAGCTTGTGCATCTGTGCGGACCCGAGCAGCTCGCTGGGGTTCGGCGGAACCTTCCCTGCGGCCAGGACATACAGGCTCCGCCGGCCCCACTTCTGGATGACATCCGTCACATCCGCGCGCCCGATCAAGACGTCGGTGAGTCCCGCACCCCCCTCGATGCCGAGGTATTCGGCGACCTTGGGTTTGCGCAGGTCGGCATCGAGTAGCGCTACGCGCTTGCCTGCATCCGCGAGCGCGATCGCGAGGTTGATGGTGCTGGTCGTCTTGCCTTCGTTGGGCAGGCTCGACGTGACCACGAAGGACGACCTGCCGCCCATGTCGAGGAACTGCAGGTTGGTGCGAAGGGCGCGAAAGGACTCGGCCCGCGGACTGAGCGGATCGGCATGCACGATCAGCGGGCGGTCCTTCGCCTTCGGGTCGAAGACGATGGTGCCGATGAGGGGACGGTCGGTGATCTGCTCCAGGTCGCGCGGAGTGCGGATCCGCGTGTCCAGCAGCGTGCGCAGGACAGCGATCGCGATCCCTGCGGCGAGGCCGAGGAGGGCCCCCAGCGCGAGGTTCAGCGAGACGTTCGGGCTGGAGGGGGCGAGCGGAGGAAGGGCGTCACGAACTCTGGTCAGGCGTACGGGGCTCTCCGCCTCGCCCACCGCTTCGATCGACTCCACGGCAGAGGTCAGGCTCGCGCCGAGGGCGTTGGCGATGTCTGCGGCGGCGATCGGATCCGAGTCTGTCACGGTGATCGTGATGAGGGTCGTGTTGATGGCGCTCGTTGCCGCGATCTTTGACGCGAGCTCGTTGGCTGTCATTCCCAGTTCGAGCTCGGCGATCACCGGGTTCGTCACGATCGGCGTCGTGACGAGCGTGGCGTAGGTAGCCACACGAGACTGGGTGAAGTTCGACCCTTGCTGGAGTTCGACGATCGTGCCGCCGGTCTGAGTCGACACGAAGACCGTGCTTTGCGCCTCGTACTGTGGCGTTCGGGTGAACGAGTAGCCGGCTGCAACGGCGACGCCGAGGAGGGCGGCGACGACGATGACGATCCAGTTCTTGCGCAGGATCCGGATGTAATCGGTGAGCTCCATGACGCCTTTCGAGGTCGCGCGGTCCGCGGCCAATACTGACACAGCCTTGCGCAGATGGATCCGAGCGGCGGTCAGGCGGAGAGGGCAGACCGGATCAGGCTGACGACGCTTCGGACGGCGGGTTGCAACTCGGCGGCCGACTGCTCATAGATCTCCCACGCTCGTCGGTACGGATCGATCACGTCGTCGTCTGCGGGATCATCCGGGGGCGGCGCGACGCCGCGCATGGTCGAGACGAGGTGGGAGAGCGCGCGGACCCGGGCAGAGGGTGCACCGCCGACGGATGCCACGGTCTCACGGACGTCGTCAGGCGAGATTTCCCTCGTCAGCCGCGCGAACTCGCGGATCGTGAAGGTCGAGCGCACTCGGGAAGGCGCGGTCTCGGCGACCGCTTTGCGATGAGCGCGCGTCATGGTGAGGATCAGGTCGGGGGAGTGCAGCAGGTCCTCGGTGAGGATGCGGCCGCGGTGGTCGGCGGCATCTGTTTCGGTCACACCCAGCTGAACGGCGATCCGCTGCGCCTCGGGCGTCATGGGGGACGCCGTCAGACCGTGCGTTCCTGCACTCGAGACGGTTGCGCCGAGGTCTCTCAGATGGTCACGCAGCAACTGTTCAGCGACAGGGGATCGGCAGACGTTGCCCGTGCAGACGGTGAGGATCTCGAACATCGGGTCCTCCGGGGCGCGGGGCTAACGTGGACGGGTGGCTGACCACTCTAGCGATCGTGTCGGGCCCAGCTCTGCCGTGACGGCGAGCGAAGCGCTTGCTCGACTGCCGCGGACCGCGCGCACGGACTGGCGGCTCGGCGGGCGCACGGTGCGGCGGTGGAGAGAGCCGCTCCTCGCTCTCGCGCTCGGAGTCCTCGCGCTCACGCTGCTCGCCGGGGCGATCCTCGAGTGGGTGTGGCCTGCGATGGCCTTCCTCCCGACCGTCCTGCCCTGGGCGGGGATGGTGGCCGTGTGCGTCTACGCGCTGACGCGGTCGCGTCCGGTGGGTCTGTTCCGGTTCCATCCTCTCGACGTGCTCTACGGTGTCGTCCTCGGTGTCATGCTGCGAATGGCTCAGGGGTGGGCCGAGGTCGGGCTCTCCGGTCGAGCATCCTTCCCGTCGTTCCCTCTCGTGGACGGGCGAGTGGGCGTGGAGTCCTGGCTCCTCGACGTGGCGGGTGCCATCCTGATCGGGCCCACGGTCGAGGAGTTCTTCTTCCGCGTCGTCATCCTGGTGACGATCTACAACCTGCTCCGCCGCCCTTTCGGCCGTGGAACCGCGGGCGCCATCTCGGTGCTTGCGAGCTCGGGTGTGTTCGTGATCGCTCACGTCGTGGTGGCCGGCAGTGACGCCAGCAGCATGATCGCCGTCGCCGGTCTCGGCCTGGTCTGTGGCCTGCTCGTCGTGCTCACCGGACGTGTGTGGGCAGCCGTGATCACCCATAGCTGCTTCAACGCGTCGTATGTCTTGCTCGCCGCCGTCGGCACTGTCTGGGGATAGCGGGTCAGACACTATCCGCACGGACTTCGGTCGTTTTCGGTCGTCGCGTGTGGCGCATTCTGTTCGTGCCGTGTCCTCCGAACGGTGGACACTATGCGGAATTATGTCCCCCATGCGGTGGACATAATGCTTCCCCCTGTCGGCCATTCGGGGGACATTAGCACCTTCTAATGTGGCGAAATCCGCCCGCTTTATCTCTGCTCGGACAGAAAGCGCACAGATACCCTGCGCGCAATCGGGTGGAGCGAATACCCGCCCCTTACGTAACGTCGGGCGAAACGAGAAATACACACCGGCGTTGGCGCGCTACCTCAGAATCGACCGCTTGCATCTCGAGGGACTGAACTCATGCTGAAGAAGACACTCGCCGTTGTCGGCCTCGCCGGCGCGCTCATGATCGGCTCCGCTTCGGCGGCATTCGCGGACAACTACCCGCCCGCAGCGAACGTGACCGTCGCCGCCCCCACCATCACCCCCGGCGGCTCGACCGTCATCACCGCGACGGGCCTGGGTGACCGCACATCGGTCACGTTCAGCGTCTCGGGCAGCCCGGGAGCCACCCTCACCTCGCTCGTCGTCGCCGCGGGATCGTCCTACGCGAGTGTCAACAAGCCCGTCGTCGACGGCACGGCGTCGGCGACCTTCTCGGCCTCGACGCCGGGCAACTTCACCGTCACGATCAGCGACGGAGCCACGATCCTCGGCACGAGCTCGATCTCGGTCGCCGATCCCGCCGGGGCCGGCGGCAGCGGTGGCAGCGGATCAGAACTTCCTCCGACCGGTGGCGCGGTTCCCGCGACGGTCATCTGGGCCGGCGTCGGGGCGATCGGCCTCGGCGGCATCGCCGTTGCCGCGGTGGCTGCACGCCGCCGCACGCAGAGCCGCTGAGCGAACAGCTCGCAGCGCTGACCCCGAGGGCACCCTCGGGGTCAGCGTCGTTCTATCGCACGCCGGTCACGGCGCTCGTCATCGCCGCGGTCGGCGTGGCGGCCACGGCCATCGTCATGCTGTTGCCCTACGCGGCTTCGCTGCCCGGATGGTGGGGTCAGCTCGTGCAGCTGGCCGTCGTCTCGGCTCCAGCGCTCGCGGCGGTGGCGCTGGCGATCGGATGCTGCGCATCGGGCGGCTTCGTCCGGCGCGTCTTCGCCTGGCGCTGGAGCGACCTCGGTCTCGGTGTCGCCGTGGCGCTCCTGCTGCGAGGGGTGCAGGAAGTCCTCGCGCCCACGACCGGGTCTCTCCTCGTCGGTTTCGAGGCGCCCTCGCCCCTCACTCTCGGCGTGGTCATCGCCGGCGCCGTCGTGGTCACCCCTGTCGTGGAGGAGCTGTTCTTCCGGGGGCTGCTCCTGGCGGCGCTGGTCGACGCGTTCGGGGGAGTACGTCGGCTGCTGAGCGCCGGCGGCGCCGTCGCCGTCTCGGCCGCCGTCTTCGCCTGGCTCCACATCGTTCCTCTCGGGACTCTCGGGTCGCCCGGCGGTGCGCTGTGGCCGGCGATGCTCGCCCCGCTCCTGCTCGGCATCGCGTGCGGGGTGGTCTTCGTCCTCACCCGCCGCCTCGCCGCGGGCATCGTCACGCACGTGGTGTTCAATGCATCCGGGATGCTGCTCCTTCTTCTATAGGGCTTCTATAGGGGCCGCAGCTTCAGCTGCTGGTTTGGGCGTGGCATCCGCATGCCGTAGACTGATCCCTTGGTGTCGGCTCAGCTGACCCGGCACCGCGAACGTGAGCCCTCCACTGGCGTGTTCAGCGGCCATCGGCCGAGGAACCACCCCGGAGCGGGATTCACGAACATCTCCGTTCGAATCCAGAAAGCAGCACTATTGTGACGCGCACATACTCCCCCAAGGCTGGCGATGCCCAGCGCGAGTGGCTTGTCATCGACGCCACCGACGTCGTTCTCGGCCGCCTCGCCTCCCACGCCGCTGCGCTCCTGCGCGGCAAGCACAAGGCCACCTTCGCCAACCACATGGACATGGGCGACTTCGTGATCATCATCAACGCCGACAAGGTGGCGCTGACGGGTCAGAAGCTCCAGAAGAAGAAGGCCTACCGCCACTCGGGCTACCCGGGCGGTCTCCGGTCGGTCACCTACGAAGAGCTGCTCTCGAAGAACCCCGAGCGCGCCGTCGAGAAGGCTGTCCGGGGCATGCTGCCGAAGAACAGCCTCGGCGCGCAGCAGCTCTCCAAGCTCAAGGTCTACCGCGGCGCTGAGCACCCCCACGGTGCCCAGCAGCCCAAGACCTTCACCCTCGACCAGGTCGCCCAGTAAGCGCCGCTTCCAGATTTAAGGACATACTCGTGGCGAACATCGAAGAGACCACCAGCAACTACTCCACCGAGACCCCTGTCGACGAGACCGTCGTCGCCGCCGAGCGCCCCGTGCTCTCGGTGTCGGGTGCAGCCGTCGGCCGCCGCAAGCAGGCCATCGCCCGCGTGCGCGTCGTCCCCGGCTCGGGCACGATCACCGTCAACGGCCGCGCGCTCGAGGAGTACTTCCCGAACAAGCTGCACCAGCAGCTGATCACCGACCCGTTCACGGTCCTCAACCTCACCGGCGCATACGACGTCATCGCCCGCATCTCGGGCGGCGGCGACTCGGGACAGGCCGGCGCACTGCGCCTGGGCATCGCCCGTGCGCTCAACGAGATCGACGTCGAGAACAACCGCCCGGTGCTCAAGAAGGCCGGCTTCCTCTCGCGCGACGCCCGCGTCATCGAGCGCAAGAAGGCCGGTCTCAAGAAGGCCCGCAAGGCGCCTCAGTACTCGAAGCGCTGATCGGCACCGCTCCGATGCCGCTGTTCGGCACGGACGGTGTGCGGGGACTGGCCAACGGCCCGATCCTCACCGCCGACCTCGCTCTCACCCTGGCCCAGGCGACCGCCGTCGTCCTGGGCCAGGGCCGCACCGCAGAAGCGCGTCGTGCCGCCGGCAAGCGGCTCACGGCCGTCGTCGCGCGTGACCCCCGCGTCTCGGGGCACTTCCTCTCGGCCGCCGTCGAAGCGGGTCTCGCCTCGTCCGGCGTCGACGTGCTCGACGCCGGCGTCCTGCCGACTCCCGCCGCGGCGTTCCTCGTCGCCGATCGCGACGCCGACTTCGGCGTCATGATCTCGGCGTCGCACAATGACGCCCCCGACAACGGCATCAAGATCTTCGCGCGCGGCGGCGTCAAGCTGCCCGACGTCGTCGAAGCGCGCATCGAAGCGGCCATGCAGGGCACGAAGCTGCAGCCCACGGGCGCCCAGGTCGGACGCATCAGCCGGTTCTCGGACGCCGAGGACCGCTACGTCATGCACCTGCTCGGCTCGCTCCCGCACCGCTTGGACGGGCTCCATGTCGTGCTGGACTGCGCGCATGGCGCGGCATCCGGTGTGTCCCCGGAGACGTTCCGCGACTCGGGCGCGCGCGTCACGGTCATCGGCGCCGATCCCGACGGGCTCAACATCAACGACGGCGTGGGCTCGACCCACCTCGATCAGCTGGCCGAGGCCGTCCTCGCGCACGGCGCCGACGTCGGCATCGCGCACGACGGCGACGCCGACCGCTGCCTCGCCGTGGATGCCGACGGGCGCGTCGTCGACGGCGACCAGATCATGGCGATCCTCGCCGTCGCGATGAAGCAGCGCGGTCGACTCAAAGACGACACGCTCGTGGCGACCGTCATGAGCAACCTCGGGCTGCATCGCGCGATGGCCGATCACGACATCACCGTCGAGCAGACGGCGGTCGGCGACCGCTACGTGCTCGAGCGCATGAACGAACGGGGCTACTCGCTCGGCGGCGAGCAGTCCGGACACGTCATCATGAGCGACTTCGCCACGACGGGCGACGGTCTGCTCACGGGCCTGCACCTCGTGGCCGAGATGGCGCGTCAGGGCAAGCCGCTGTCGGAGCTGGCATCGATCATGACGGTCTATCCGCAGGTGCTCGTCAACGTCAAGGGCGTCGACCGCACGCGCGTGGGCGACCCGGGGGTGGCCGACGCCGTCGCCGCCGCCGAGGCCGAGCTGGGCGACTCAGGACGCGTGCTGCTGCGCGCGTCGGGAACCGAGCCTCTCGTGCGCGTCATGGTCGAGGCATCCGAAGCCGCCGTCGCACAGCAGATCGCCGACCGCCTCGCGGAGGTCGTGCGGGAGCGTCTCGCGCTCTGAGCCGGGTCAGAGCCCGGGCGGGGTCCACGACAGCGACTCGATGTAGCGCAGCAGCACGCCTTCGCGCAGCGCCCACGGCGAGACCTCGAGCGCGTCGACGTCGAGCATCTTCATCGCCGTGTGCAGCACGACGGCGGCCGCGACGATCTGGAACGTGCGGTCCGGTGTGATGCCGGGCAGCTCGTGACGCACGGAGGCCGGGATCTTCGCGAGCCGCGGGATCCACGATCCGAGGGCGTCGCGGGGGAGCAGCAGCCGCTCGTTCCCCGGCCAGGCGGGCATCGGCGTGCCGACGAGCTTGGCGAGGGAGCGGATCGCCTTGGACGAGCCGACGATGTGATCCGGTGTGGGCATCGTGCTGAGCGCCGTCGTGGCCGGTCGGAGCACCTCCCGCGCGTGTGCGCGCAGCCGCTCGACGGCCTCGTCGCCCGGCGGATCGTCGGGGAAGAACTCGACCGTCATGCGTCCGGCACCCAGGGGGACGGATGCTGCTGCCTCGGGCAGCTCGTCGGCTCCCGCCGCCAGTTCGAGCGAACCGCCGCCGATGTCGAACAGCAGGATCTGCCCCGCCGACCATCCGAACCAGCGCCGCACGGCGAGGAACGTGAACCGCGCCTCGGTCTCGCCGCCGAGCACCTGCAGATCCTGCCCGAGCGCGTCCTCGATGCGCGCGATGACGGCCTTTCCGTTCGTGGCATCCCGCACGGCGCTCGTGGCGGTGGCGAGCAGTTCGACGACGTTCTCGCCGGCGGCGATCTCACGCGCCTGCGCGACGGCGGCGACGAGCGCCTCGACGCCTTCGTCGCTGATCGATCCGTCCGGCTCGAGGTAGCGCATGAGCCGCAGGATGGTTCGCTGGCTCGTCGTCGCGAGCGGCCGACCACCGGGGATGACATCGGCGACGAGCAGATGGACGGTGTTCGAGCCGATGTCGAGGACTCCGAGGCGCACCCGTTCAGGGTAGTGCGGCTGCCGGTCGAGCGCAGGCCAGCGGCGCGTCGCGTGGTGACGCGAGCGCGACGGCAGGCGCTAGCATGGCGCGATGCAAGCCGAGGATGCCGTGGCGACGACGCTCGCCGACTCGCTCTACCGCGAAATCGGGCGCGCCGAATGGTCGCGTCTGGCCGCGGGCGTCGAGCAGCCGCTGTCTGAGACCGAAGTCGTGCAGATCCGCGGTCTCGGAGACCGGCTCGATCTGACCGAGGTGCGCGAGGTGTACCTGCCGCTCAGCCGGCTGCTCTCGCTCTACGCCTCGGCGACGAAACGCCTCGGGGCGGACACGAGCGACTTCCTCGGTGAACCCGACGTCACGACGCCGTTCGTCGTCGCGGTCGCCGGCTCGGTCGCGGTCGGGAAGTCGACGATCGCCCGGCTGCTGCGCGAGCTCATGAGCCGGTGGCCGGGAACCCCGCGCGTCGAGCTCGTCACGACCGACGGTTTCCTCTATCCGAACGAGGAGCTCGAGCGCCGCGGGCTGATGCAGCGCAAGGGGTTTCCCGAGTCGTACGACCGGCGCGCGCTCGTCGAGTTCCTCACCGACGTCAAGAGCGGAGCCCCCGAAGCGCGCGCGCCGTTCTATTCGCACCTGCGCTACGACATCGTGCCCGATGCGCACGTCACCGTGCGCCGGCCCGATGTGGTCATCGTCGAGGGGCTCAACGTGCTGCAGCCGCCGCCGGCGCCCAACGATGTCGCCGTGAGCGATCTGTTCGACTTCTCGATCTACGTCGACGCCGCCTCAGAGCACATCACGGAGTGGTTCCTCAACCGCTTCCTCGCCCTCAAGCGCGGCGCGTTCGCCAACCCGAGCTCGTACTTCAACAACTTCGCGCACCTCAGCGACGTCGAGGCCGTCGATTTCGCGCGGGGCGTGTGGGGGTCGATCAACCTGCCGAACCTCGAGGAGAACGTCCTGCCGACCAAGCACCGGGCGACCCTCGTGCTGCAGAAGGCCGCCGACCACGCCGTCGAGCGCGTGCTGCTGCGCAAACTGTGACGCGGCCTCTCTCAGCAGGTTCGCACCCGCGCACGCCGTACGATTGACCCCATGTGTGGAATCGTCGGATACGTGGGCCCGCGGCAGAGCCAGGCCATCCTCATCGCCGGTCTGTCGCGCCTGGAGTACCGCGGGTACGACTCGGCGGGGATCGCCGTCATCGACGGTGCCGGCGACCTCGACATGCGCAAGCGCGCCGGCAAGCTGAAGGTGCTGCGCGACGACCTCGCGGCGCATCCGCTTCCTGACGGCACGACCGGCATCGGACACACCCGCTGGGCGACCCATGGTGCCCCGACCGACGAGAACGCGCACCCGCACCTCGCCGACGATGACAAGCTCGCGGTCATCCACAACGGCATCATCGAGAACTTCTCCGAGCTGAAGGACGAGCTGCTCGCCGACGGCTTCACGTTCCGCAGCGAGACCGACACCGAAGTGGCCGCCGCGATGCTGGGCCGCGAGTACCAGCGCACGGGTGATCTGACGGCGGCGTTCCGCCACGTCGTGTCGCGCCTGGAGGGCGCCTTCACGCTGCTGGCGATGCACGAGGACCAGCCGGGGCTCGTCGTCGGCGCTCGCCGCAACTCGCCCCTGGTCATCGGGCTCGGCGAGGGCGAGAACTTCCTCGGCTCGGATGTCGCCGCCTTCGTCGAGTACACCCGGAACGCCCTCGCGATCGGTCAGGACCAGATCGTCGCGATCACGCCCGAGGGCGTCGAGGTGACCGACTTCGACGGCCAGCCGGTCGAGGTCGAGCCGTTCGAGGTGACGTGGGATGCCGCGGCCGCCGAGAAGGGCGGCTGGTCGTCGTTCATGGCCAAGGAGGTCTCGGAAGAGCCCGACGCCGTCGCCAACACGCTGCGCGGCCGCATCCACGACGGCCAGGTCGCGATTCCCGAGCTCGACGGGCTCGACGACCTGTTCGCGGGCATCTCGCGCATCATCATCGTCGCGTGCGGCACGGCCGCCTACGCCGGCCAGACCGGCAAGTACGCGATCGAGCAGTGGACCCGCATCCCGGTCGACGTCGAACTCGCGCACGAGTTCCGCTACCGCAATCCGGTGATCGGACCCGACACGCTCGTCGTCTCGATCAGCCAGTCCGGCGAGACGATGGACACGCTCATGGCGGTCAAGTACGCGCGCGAGCACGGCGCGAAGACGCTGTCGATCTGCAACACTCAGGGAGCGACGATCCCCCGCGAGTCGGATGCGATCGTCTACACGCACGCCGGCCCCGAGGTCGCTGTCGCCTCGACGAAGGCCTTCGTCGCGCAGATCACGGCGCTCTACCTCATGGGGTTGCACATCGGTCGCATCCGCGGTGTGCTGACGCCCGAGGACGCGGCCGACCACGTGCGCGAGCTCGAGGCCGTTCCCGGCAAGATCGCGCAGATCCTCGAGCGCGAGCAGCCGCGCATCGAGCAGTTCGCGCACTGGATGGCCGACACCCGCTCGGTGCTGTTCCTCGGCCGCCACGTCGGCTACCCCATCGCGCTCGAGGGCGCGCTCAAGCTCAAGGAGCTCGCCTACATCCATGCCGAGGGCTTCGCCGCCGGCGAGCTCAAGCACGGCCCGATCGCGCTCATTGAGCCCGGCCAGCCCGTCTTCGTCATCGTCCCATCCCCGCGCGATTCGGCCGAGATGCACAAGAAGGTCGTCTCGAGCATCGAGGAGATCCGGGCGCGCGGCGCCCGCGTCATCGCGATCGCCGAGGAGGGTGACGTCGCCGTGCTGCCCAAGGCCGACGAGGTGCTGCGCATTCCGCTGGCCGGAGCCCTGTTCGAGCCGTTGCTCTCCGTCGTGCCGCTGCACATCTTCGCGATGGGCCTGGCGACGGCGAAGGGCCTCGATGTCGACCAGCCGCGCAACCTCGCCAAGTCCGTCACGGTCGAATAGACGGCGCGCACATGATCGTGGGGATCGGCGTCGACCTCGTCGACATCGAACGGTTCGAACGCACGATCTCGCGCACGCCGCGCCTGCTCACGCGTCTGTTCGCCCCGGCCGAGCGGCCGCTCGCGACCCGTTCGCTGGCCGCGCGCTACGCCGCGAAGGAAGCGCTCATCAAGGCGCTCGGCGGCTCTGACGGCGTCTACTGGACCGAGATCGAGATCGCGCCCGAACCCTCGGGTCGCCCGTGGTTCGCGCTGAGCGGGTCGACCGCCGAGACGGTCGCGGAGCGCGGCATCACGACGCTGCACCTTTCGATGTCGCACGACGCCGGGCTCGCCACCGCCTACGTCATCGCCGAGGCGACGCCCGGCGCAGGGGGCCTCGCATGACGGCTCTGCCGGCAGGGGTCGCTCGCGAAGCGACGATCGACGTCAGCGCGATCGCCGCGAATGTGCGCCACCTGCGTCGGCTCACGGGCACCGAGGTGATCGCCGTCGTGAAGGCCGACGGCTACGGGCACGGCGCCGTGCGCTCGGCGCAGGCGGCGCTCGACGGCGGTGCGGCCAGACTCGGCGTCGCCGAGATCGGCGAAGCGCTCGCCCTGCGTCGGGGCGGGATCATGGCCCCCCTCATCGCGTGGCTGCACGCTCCGGGCACCGACTTCCGAGAGGCGGCGGGCGCGGGGATCGAGCTCGGGATCTCGTCGTACGACCAGCTCGTGCAGGCCGCGGCCGCCGCGACGGGGGAGCACCCCGTCCGCGTGCACCTCAAGCTCGACACGGGCCTGTCGCGCAATGGCATCGCCCCCGCCGACTACGGTGTCGTCTTCGCCGAGGCGGCCCGCCTCGAGCGGATCGGCCGGCTGCGCGTCGAGGGCGTGTTCAGCCACCTCTCGAACGCGTCGGAAGACGACGACCGTGCCGCTCTGCAGGTCTTCCTCGACGGAGTCGGGGCGGCGGCGGGGCTCGGCCTGCGCCCGGCCGTCCGCCACCTCGCGGCGACGCACGCCGCCATCGCCCTGCCCGCCGCGCGCCTGGACTGCGTGCGGGTCGGGATCGGCATCTACGGCCTCTCGCCGTTCGCCGACCGCACATCGGCCGATCTCGGTCTGCAGCCCGCCATGACGCTGCGCGGCGCCGTCAGCGCCGTCCGGCGCGTGCCCGCGGGCACGGGGGTGTCGTACGACTACGCCTATCGCGCCGAGCGCGAGACGACGCTCGCCCTCGTGCCGCTGGGCTATGCGGACGGCGTCGCCCGCCAGGCATCCGATCGCGGGCCGGTATCGATCGGCGGGCGGGAGTTCCGCGTGTCGGGGCGCATCGCGATGGACCAGTTCGTCGTCGACGTCGGCGACCACCCCGTCTCGCTCGGCGATGAGGTCGTGCTCTTCGGCGACCCCACGCTCGGTCATCCCTCGGCGGCCGATTGGGGAGAGGCGGCGGGCACGATCAACTACGAGATCGTGACGCGCATCGGCGCGCGCGTGCCGCGACGGCAGATCCCCTCGTGAGCGGTCTCGACCCGCTCGTCGGCACGCACGAGATCCTGTCGCCGGCGGACATGGAGGATCTCGGCGAGCGGATGGGGCGGATGCTGCGCCCCGGCCAGCTCGTCGTGCTGACCGGTCCGCTGGGAGCCGGCAAGACGACACTGACCCGCGGCATCGCGACGGGCCTGGGCGTGCGAGGTCCGATCCAGAGCCCGACGTTCGTGATCGCGCGCACGCACCCGTCGCTCGTCGGCGGCGCGCCGCTCGTGCACGTCGATGCGTACCGCCTGGGCTCGGCGCCCGAGCTCGACGACCTCGACATCGACTACGACGGGTCGGTCGTCGTGGCCGAGTGGGCCGCCCCGTTCGCGGCGTCGATCGCCGACGAATGGTGGGAGGTCGAGCTCGACCGCGATGGGCTGACCCTCCCCGAGGCCGAACTCGACGCGGACGCCCCCCGCCGCGTGACGATCTCCCTGCGCCGCTGACGCCGGCGCCCCTGACGCCGTGGTCGCCCCCGCCCCCGCGGCATCCCCCATTGACGCCGAGACTGCAACGGGAGGCCGAGACCGTGGGGTTCACCCGCTGTCTCGGCGCGCGGTTGCAGTCTCGCGGTCTACCCTGGATGCGTGATCCTCGGCATCGACACCTCCCTCGGCACGGCCGTCGCTGTCGTCGAGCACGACGGTGTCGTTCGCGCCGACGTGGCCAGTGAGAATCCGCTCGGCCACGCCGAAGTGATCGGCGACCTGCTCGTCGCGGCGCTCGCCGACGCGGCACGAGGACCGATCGGCCAGACCAGCGCGTCCGAGCCCGTCGAGATCAGCCACGTCGCGGTCGGGATGGGCCCGGGCCCGTTCACGGGACTTCGCGTGGGGGTCGCGGCGGCACGGACCTTCGCTCAGGGCCGCGGGGTGCCGGTCATCCCCGTCGTGAGTCACGACGCCGCCGCGCTCGCGATCCTGCTCGCCGACCCGTTCGCCGAGCTTCCGCGCTTCGCCGTCGTGACCGACGCGCGACGGCGCGAGTTCGCCTACACCGTGTACGACGGTCTCGACGACGACGGTCTGCCGATCCGCGCGACCCAGCCGGCCCTCACTCCGCGCGATGCGATCGACGCCGTGCTGGCCGACGTGGGCGCCGAGCGCCGCGACATCGCCCTCATCTCGGGCGCCATGGTCGGCCTGGCGGCGGCGCGCGCGCTCGCCGCCGGACGCACGATCGGCCCCGACGACGCGCTGTACCTGCGTGCACCCGACGTGACGCCGCCCGCCGCGCGAAAGCGAGTGGGCACATGAGCCTGCGACGCGCGACGAGCGACGACCTCGCAGCGATCATGGCGCTCGAGCGGGCGTCTTTCCCTTCGGATGCGTGGAGCGAAGGCATGATGCGCGAAGAGCTCGCGTCGCCGCACGGCTATTACGTCGTGGACGAGACCGCCGGCCGCATCTCGGGGTACGCGGGGCTGCGAGCCGCCGCCGGAGCGAAGGACGCCGACGTGCAGACGATCACGATCGCCGGGGATGCCAGGGGTCGAGGCCGCGGTCGCGTGCTGCTGCGCGCCCTCTTGGACGAGGCCGCGCGACGGCGGGTCCGCGAGGTCTTCCTCGAGGTGCGCGCCGACAACCCCGTCGCGCAGTCCCTGTACGTCTCGGAGGGCTTCCTCGAGATGGGGCGCCGCCCGCGCTACTACCAGCCCGACGACGTCGACGCCGTCGTGATGCGTCTCGACCTCGCCGGCTGGCACGCCGCGAACGGGCCCGCGCCCATCGATGCGGGAGCACGCGCGTGAACCGCCGCGAGCCACTCGTGCTCGGCATCGAGACGAGCTGCGACGAGACCGGGATCGGGATCGTGCGCGGACGCACCCTGCTGAGCAACACGATCGCGAGCTCGATGGACGAGCACGCCCGCTTCGGCGGCGTCGTGCCCGAGGTCGCCGCCCGCGCGCACCTCGAGGCCCTGCAGCCCTCGATCGAAGCGGCGCTCGCCGAGGCGCAGGTTTCGCTCGATGAGCTCGACGCGGTCGCCGTCACGAGCGGGCCCGGCCTCGCGGGGGCGCTCATGGTCGGCGTCGGCGCCGCGAAGGCCCTCGCCGTCGCGCTTGGCACACCCCTCTATGCCGTCAACCACCTCGTCGGGCACATCGCCGCCGACCTGCTGACGGGCGACGAGGTCGAGTATCCGACGGTCGCGCTGCTCGTCAGCGGCGGCCACACGTCGCTGCTGCTCGTGCGCGACCTCACGAGCGACGTCGAGCTGCTCGGCGAGACGGTGGACGACGCGGCCGGCGAGGCCTTCGACAAGATCGCGCGGATCCTCGGGCTGCCCTATCCGGGCGGGCCCGAGATCGACCGGGCGGCCGCCGACGGCGACCCCACCGCGATCCGATTTCCACGCGGTCTTTCGCGCGCCTCGGACATGGCGCGCCACCGCTACGACTTCTCGTTCTCGGGGCTGAAGACCGCCGTCGCCCGCTGGATCGAACAGCGCGAAGCGGCCGGTGAACCGGTGCCGGTCGCCGATGTGGCGGCATCCTTCCGCGAAGCGGTCGTCGACGTGCTCGTCACGAAAGCGCTCGCGGCGTGCGCCGACCACGGCGTGCCCCGGCTGCTGCTCGGTGGGGGAGTCATCGCGAACCGCCGACTGCGCGACGTCGCGATCGAGAGAGCGGATGCCGCGGGCGTGCACGTGCGCATCCCGCCGCTGTCGCTGTGCACCGACAACGGCGCCATGATCGCCGCACTCGCGTCCGAGCTCATCATGTCCGGTCGCCCGCCGTCGACGCTCGCGTTCGGCGCGGACTCGACCCTGCCCGTCACCGAGATCCAGGTCGCCGAGGAGGTCGCGTGACCGACGCCGATGCCCGCCCGCCCCGTCCCCTCACTCCCGCCGTCGAGCCGCCGTCGCCCGACGTCGAACTCGCGGAGGACGCCGTGCCCCTGCCCGGGGCGCACCGCGGCGGATTCTCGCGGCTGCCCACCGCTCCCGTCGAGACGACGACCGAGTGGCATCCTGCCGAGCCGGGCGCGAGCGCGGAGTGGCTCCTTCCGCCCCCGCCCGCCTCGCGCGGGGTCGCGGCCTGGGCGCTCGGCTTCGCGATCGCCGGGCTCATCGGCTCGCTGCTGGTCGGCTGGGCGTTCCCGGTCGGGCTCGTCGGGGTCATCGTGGGCATCGTGGCGCTGCGCAACCCGGTCGAGAACCGTACCGCGGCGGTCTGGGCGGTCGTGCTGGGCGCCGTCTCGATCCTCTACAGTGCGGGCTGGCTGCTGTGGGCGGCCGGTGAGCTGAACCTCTTCGGCTGACCGCGCGGTCGCCGTCGTCGTCGCCGCTCGTCGCCGTCGCCTCGCGTCGCCGACGAAGACGCCGAGACTGCAACGGCGGGCCGAGACTGCGGG